>CAYOBK010000318.1:0-2573 GCA_964402275.1 uncultured Bauldia sp. | reverse complement strand
GCCGCATGCTGGCGATGGCAGCGGCGGAGCTCGGCTTCCGCACGCATGTCTACGTGCCGGAAGGCGACAACCCGGCGGCCGAGATCGCGCATTCGGCGACGATCGCGGCGTGGGCCGACGACGCCGCGCTCGACGCCTTCGCCGCCGCGGTTGACGTCGCGACTTACGAATTCGAGAACGTGCCGGAGGAGACCGTCCGCCGGCTCTCCCACGCCGTCGCGGTCCGCCCCGGCGCCGGACCGCTGGCGGTGGCGCAGGATCGCCTGGCGGAAAAGACCATGGCCGTCGGCATCGGCCTTTCGGTCGCGCCCTTCGCGCCGGTCGACACAAAGGGCGATCTCGAGGCGGCGATCGCCAAAGTATCGCTGCCGGCGATCCTGAAGACCCGCCGGCTCGGCTATGACGGCAAGGGCCAGGCGGTGATCGGCCGGCCGGAAGACGCAGACGCGGCGTGGCGCGCGATCGGCGCGGCGCCGGCGATCCTGGAACGGCGGATCGCCTTCAGGACCGAGATCTCGGTGCTGGTCGCCCGCGGCCTCGACGGCGCGACCAAGGCCTTCGACATCCCGGAGAACCGGCACGCGGACGGCATCCTCGCCACCTCGACCGTGCCGGCCGCGATGTCCGCGGAGACGGCGGGCGACGCGGTGGCGGTCGCCGAGCGCATCGCCGCCGCGCTCGATCATGTCGGCATGCTCGCGGTGGAGCTGTTCGTGGTCGCCGGAGACGGCGGCGACCGGCTCCTCGTCAACGAGATCGCGCCGCGCGTCCACAATTCCGGCCACTGGACCGCCGACGCCTGCACCGTGTCGCAATTCGAGCAGCACATCCGCGCGATCGCCGGCTGGCCGCTGGCGGAACCCCACCGCCACTCCGGCGTGGTGATGACCAACCTCATCGGCGCCGACGCCGAACGCTGGGCGGAGATCGCCGCCGAGCCCGGCGCCCGGCTCCATCTTTACGGCAAGCGCGAGATCCGCCCCGGCCGCAAGATGGGGCACGTCAACCGGCTGACGCCGCGAGGGGCCTGATTCGCGGCACCACGCCTTTGACGTTGGCCCCGTCCTCTGCTACCAGACCGCCGATTCTTGGGCGGCGCGCGAGCGGCGGCCGGTTGGCTGTTGCCGCCGCGCGATCCGTCGGGATGCGAAGCAAGGGCGAGCCGGTGCAGGTTGTCGTTCGTGACAATAATGTCGATCAGGCGCTGAAAGCCCTGAAGAAGAAGATGCAGCGCGAAGGCATCTTCCGCGAAATGAAACTCCGCAACTTCTACGAAAAGCCGTCCGAAAAGCGCGCGCGCGAGAAGGCGGAGGCGGTGCGCCGCGCCCGCAAGCTCGCCCGGAAGCGCGCGCAGCGCGAGGGCCTTGTCGCCGGGCGGAGCAAGCGCTAGCCCTCTTTTCGCCGGTTTCTTTCGAAGACTGATGCGTTGTCGACTCGGGATCGTCGGCGTCGGGATTCGATTGGAATGCGGATGGCGAAAAAGTTCAGGGGGCTGAGGCATTTGCGAAGAGGGACAAACCTCGCCGCGGCGGTGATGCTGGCGGCGGCGCTTGGCGCCTGTCAGACCATCGGCTCCTCGCCGGCGGTCAATTCGGCGGCGGGATCGCAGACCAACATCCAGTCGCTGACCGACGTCATCAATAACAATCCACAGGATCCGAACGGCTACAACATCCGCGGCATCGCCTACGCGGAAGCCGGCCGCACGCGCGAGGCCCTGTCGGACTTCGACCGCGCCATCGAACTCAACCCGCAGTTCTTTCAGGCCTATGCGAACCGGGCGCTCGTCGAGCGCAATCAGGGCCGCCACGCCGACGCGCTAGCCGATTACAATCGCGCGCTACAGATAAACCCGAGCTACGCGATCGCCTATGCAGGCCGCGGCATGACCTATCAGGCGCAGGGACAGACGGACCTTGCCCTCGCCGATTTCAATCAGGCGCTTTCGCTCAATCCGGCGGACGCCCGCACCTATTACAGCCGCGGGCTCATCTTCAAGGCGCGGGGTCAGGACGAACTGGCGATCGCCGACTTCACTTCGGCGATCTCGTTCCAGCCGCGCGTCTACGAGCCTTATTATTCGCGCGGCGAGGTCTACCTTGCGCGCGGCGCCTACGGCTCGGCCTTCGACGATTTCTTCCAGGCGATCCAGAACGGCGCGTCGACCGCTGAGGCCAGGACCCTTGCCGAGGCCTGGACCTATCTCGGTCAGGCGCTCGAAGGGCAAAACGATCTCACGACGGCATATATCGCCTACAGCAACGCGCTCACGCTCGATCCGACGTATCAGGCGGCGTTGGCGGGTCAGGCCCGCACGGCTGCCTTCGCACCTGTACCGCAGGCCGTGTAGGCGCGGCGTCGCGGGCACCGAGCGAAGATTGGTGCCGGGCCGAACCTGGTGCGCTACAGCACCCGCACGATCGATTCGACCATCTTCTTGGCGTCGCCGAGAAGCATCAGCGTGTTGTCGCGATAGAACAGCGGATTGTCGACGCCGGCATAGCCCGACGCCAGCGACCGCTTGACGAACATCACCGTTCCCGCCTTCCAGACTTCCAGCACCGGCATGCCGA
>CAYOBK010000317.1:0-2958 GCA_964402275.1 uncultured Bauldia sp. | reverse complement strand
CGCTTTATGGGTACGTTGAGTCGGTCGACGGCGACGGCGTGCCAACGGCGCTGGCGCTGCTCCAGGGATACGTCGTCAACCAGGGTGACGCAGCGTCGGTGGGAATCGACGGACTCAAGCAGGACCTCGACAATCTGATGGTGGTGACCGACGGCGAAGCGGCGATGGTGACGCCCGAGGCCCGATTCTTCCACTATGCCGGAATCATCGGGCGGCGAACCGGTGAACTGCATTCAGCGTTCGCGCAGGCAACCGAGGATCCGGCCTTCGCAGCGGAACCGTTCACCGACGCCGACATGAAGGCCGAGTTGGCCGATGCCAAGGACGTGGCAAAAGAGGCATTCGCCGCGATCGCCGCGCGAACGACGACGACCGAAGCCGAGAAGCAATTGTCGGCCCGCAAGAAAGACTGCCTTACGCTGCTCGAGAGATTGGCAAAGGCGCCGCATGACACGGTTAAGACCCGCGTGCATGGAGACTACCATCTCGGCCAGATTCTGGTTGCCGAAGATGACATTGTTATCGTCGATTTTGAAGGTGAACCGGGGCGCAGTTCCGACAGCCGACGGGCGAAGGACCATCCGCTTCGTGACGTCGCCGGGATGCTGCGGTCGTTCGCCTATGTCTCGGAGACGGCCTACCGGTCCCTCGAGCAGCGCTTCACGGAAGTTAGGCCAGGCACGGCGGAATTGGCTCTGAGCTGGCGCCAGCATTGCGAGAGCGCCTTCCTGCAGGCCTACGAAAAGGCGGTGAAACGGAGCCCGGCCTGGGTCAAGACCGCCGCGGAACGGCGGCGGCTCCTGACATTTCACCTCCTCGCGCGGGCGCTTTACGAAATCGTCTACGAGGCCAACAATCGGCCGGATTGGATCGATGTTCCTTGCCGAGGTGTCTTGGAGATTCTCGACCAGCGGACGGGCAGATGAGCAAGGCCGCACCGAAAGCCGATCGCCCCGCAACCGCCGCCGGCGCGGATGCGATTGCCGCCATCGTCGGCGGATATCACGGCGACCCGTTCGCCGTCCTCGGTCCGCACCAGGTCGGACGGGACGAATGGGAGATTCGCGCGATGCTGCCGGAGGCGAGCCGCGCCGCGGTGTTCACCCCGGACGACAAGGACGTTCTCGTTCTTATGGACAAGATCGATCCCGCCGGATTCTTCGTCGGGCGCCTGAACACATCGGGACGCCCGCATTATCATCTCGGTGTCGAGACGGCCGGCGGCCTCGCCAATCGTGAGGATCCGTATCGGTTCCCCCTTGCTCTCACCGTCGACGATCTGAAGGCGGTGAACGCCGTCGGGGCCGCGACGCCTTACCGCGTTCTGGGTGCGCATGAAATCACGATCGAAAGCGTCCGCGGCTGCCGGTTTGCCGTCTGGGCCCCGAATGCACAGCGCGTGTCGGTGGTGGGCGACTTCAACGACTGGGACGGACGGCGGCATCCGATGCGCCTCAGACCCGAAGTCGGCGTCTGGGAGCTCTTCATTCCCGATTGTCCGACCGGCCAGCGCTACAAATTCGAGATCCGCACCGGGCAAGGCACCCTGCTACCGCTGAAGGCCGACCCCTTTGCCTTCGCCGCCGAGAGCCCGCCTGCAACGGCTTCGATCATCCACGGCGTTCCCGATTTCCGCGAGCATGCTCCACCCGCCGCCGGCCGGTTTCACACCGATCCGCGCCGGGAACCGATCGCGATCTACGAATGCCATCTCGGTTCGTGGATGCGCATGCCGGAAGAGAACAACCGCTATCTCAGCTACAAGGAACTTGCGGAACGCCTGGTCCCCTACGTCGCCGAGCTGGGCTTCACGCACATTGAATTGATGCCGGTGGCCGAGCATCCGTTCGACGGCTCGTGGGGCTACCAGCCGGTGTCGCTGTTCGCGCCTACCAGCCGCTTCGGGCCGCCGGAGGATTTCGGGGCCTTCGTCGATGCGGCGCACCGCGCCGGGCTCGGCGTCCTGCTCGACTGGGTGCCGGGGCACTTCCCGCAGGACCCGCACGGACTACAGGAATTCGACGGAACGCACCTATATGAGCATGCGGATCCGCGGCAAGGCGTCCACCTCGACTGGGGCACGGCGATCTACAATTTCGGCCGCAGCGAAGTGGCGACCTTCCTGATTGCGAATGCACGTTTCTGGCTGGAGGAGTACCGGCTCGACGGCCTCCGCGTCGACGCGGTGGCGTCGATGCTCTATCTCGACTATTCGCGGCAACCGGGCCAATGGATTCCGAACCGTCATGGCGGCAACGAGAATCTGGAGGCGATCGCTTTCCTGCGAGAGATGAACAAGGCGGTCTACTCGAACGCCGCTGGCATCGTGACCGCAGCCGAGGAATCGACTGCCTGGGGCGGCGTGACGATCCCGCCGGAACATGGCGGGCTCGGATTCGGATTCAAGTGGAACATGGGCTGGATGAACGACACGCTGCGCTACATCGGCTTCGATCCCGTTCACCGCAAGCATCACCACAACGATCTGACATTCGGCCTCCTCTACGCCTTCTCCGAGAACTTCATTCTGCCCCTCAGTCACGACGAGGTCGTCCACGGCAAGCGCTCGCTGATCGGCCGCATGCCGGGCGACCGCTGGCAGCGGTTTGCCAATCTGCGCGCCTATTTCGGCTTTATGTGGGGGCATCCCGGAAAGAAGCTCCTGTTCATGGGCGGCGAGTTCGCCCAGGAGCGCGAGTGGGACCACGACAACAGCCTCGACTGGCATCTCCTGGACAAGCCCGACCACGCCGGCGTCAAAGCTCTGGTCGCCGACCTCAACCGCCTTTACCGCGCGCTGCCGGCGCTGCATCGCCGCGACTGCGAGGCGGCCGGGTTCGAATGGCTGATCGGCGACGACGCCGACAACAGCGTCCTCGCCTTCGCGCGTCACGGCGACACGGACCGCGATCTCGCCGTCATCGCCTGCAATTTCACGCCGGTGCCGCGATTGGCGTA
>CAYOBK010000316.1:0-2073 GCA_964402275.1 uncultured Bauldia sp. | reverse complement strand
GCACCGCGCGCAAAGCCGAAGCCTACCTGCGCGAAACCGGCATTGGCGACAAGGTCTTTTTCGGACCGGAAGCCGAGTTCTTCATGTTCGACGACGTCCGCTTCACCAGCGACCCGTATAATTGCGGCTTCCGTCTCGACTCCGCGGAGCTTCCGTCCAACATGGGCACGGAATACGAGATGGGCAACCTCGGCCATCGTCCGCGCACCAAGGGCGGCTACTTCCCCGTCCCGCCGATCGACAGCGCTCAGGACATCCGTTCCGAGATGCTCAGCGTCATGTCGGAAATGGGCGTCGTCACCGAAAAGCACCATCACGAAGTGGGTGCGGCCCAGCATGAGCTCGGCATGAAGTTCGGTCCGATGACCCGGATTGCCGACCACCTGCAGATCTACAAATACGCCATCCACAACCCCGCCCACACCTACGGCAAGACCGCGACCTTCATGCCGAAGCCGGTCTATGGCGACAACGGCTCGGGCATGCACGTCCATCAGTCGATCTGGAAGAACGACAAGCCGGTGTTCGCCGGCAACAAATACTCAGATCTCTCCGACACCTGCCTCTACTACATCGGGGGGATCATCAAGCACGCCAAGGCGATCAACGCCTTCGCCAACCCGACCACCAATTCCTACAAGCGGCTGGTGCCGGGCTATGAGGCGCCGGTTCTGCTTGCCTATTCGGCGCGGAACCGCTCGGCCTCGTGCCGCATTCCCTTCTCGAATTCACCCAAGGCCAAGCGCGTCGAGGTCCGGTTTCCCGACCCGGCGGCGAACCCCTATCTCGCCTTCTCGGCGATGCTCATGGCAGGCCTCGACGGCATCCAGAACAAGATCAATCCTGGCGATCCGATCGACAAGAATCTCTACGATCTGCCGCCGCGCGAATTGAAGAGAATCCCGACCGTGTCAACGTCGCTCCGCGAGGCGCTCTCCTCGCTCGACAAGGACCGGGGATTCCTCAAGGCCGGCGGGGTTTTCAGCGACGATCTGATCGACGGCTACCTCGCCCTCCGCGAGGAGGAAGTCATCCGGTTCGAACAGTCGCCGCATCCGATCGAATTCGACATGTACTACTCCGTCTGACGAAATCACTCCGCGACGACTATGAAGCGCCGCCTCCGGGCGGCGCTTTTTTCTACGGAATGAGTAGTAAACTACTCATTCCGTTTTTCTATCCCACCAGCCGATCCAGCGCCGCCGTGAGCTTGTCGCGATGGGCGACGGCCTCGGCGCGCTTCTCGCGCTGCTCCTCGATGATTTCCATCGGCGCCTTTTCCAGGAACTGATCGTTGCCGAGCTTGGCGTCGATCCTGGCGATTTCCTTCGCGGCCTTGTCGATCTCGCGCGCGAGGCGCGCCTTCTCCGCCGCCACATCGATGACGCCGGCAAGATGCAGGCACGCCGTCACGTTGCCCACGACAATTTGCACGGTGCCGGGAACCGGCACGCGGACCAGTTCGATGTCGCTGATGCGGGCGAGGCGCGCTATCGCCGGTTTGTGGCGCTCGACCCAATCGGCAATGCCGCCGGCGCCGGCAAGCGCCAGCGGCAGCTGCGCCGCCGGCGGCACGTTCATCTCCGCACGGACCGAGCGCACCTGGCCGACGAGGTCGACGACCCAGTTCATCTCGGCGGCGGCGGCGACGTCGCCGATCTCGAGCCGCGGCCATTCGGTCAGCACCAGCAGCTTCTCGCGCGGCACCGTGTCGGAGGCCGTCCGCTCCCACAGCTCCTCGGTCACGAAGGGCATGAACGGATGGAGCGACCTCAGAATGAAATCGCGGATGAAGGCGACGGTGGCGCGGGTCTCGGTCGCGGCGCCGTTCTCGCCGGCGAGCAGCGGCTTCACCAGTTCCAGATACCAGTCGCAGTAGGTGTTCCAGACGAAGCGATAGACGGCGCCCGCGGCGTCGGAGAAGCGATATTCCGCGATCGACTGGTCGATCAGCGCCAGCGCCTTCGTGGCCTCGGTGACAATCCAGCGATTGACGGTTTCCTGGACCTCCGCCGGATCGAAGCCGGGAGGCGCCTCGCACCGGTTCATCTCGGCGAAACGCGCGGCGTTCCA
>CAYOBK010000315.1:0-7055 GCA_964402275.1 uncultured Bauldia sp. | reverse complement strand
CGCTCGGCGTCGACGCGCCGGCGCTGCTCGCGGCCGCCGGGATCGACGGGACGCGCCGGGCGGAGGAGATCGACGTCGCGGGGTTTGTGGCGCTCGCCAATGCGTTGGCGGCCACCGCCCGCGCCGGAGCGGACTAGCCGGCTATTCGCTGAGCAGCTGGGTGACGAAACGGTCGAGCCCCGGCTGTCGCGCGCGTTTCAATCGTTCGGCGTCGAGGATGGCGCGAACGCCGCGCAGCGAACGGTCAAGATCGTCGTTGACAATGACGTAGTCATACTCGGCCCAATGGCCGATCTCGTCCCTGGCCGCAGCGAGCCGGCGCGCAATGATCTCGGGATCGTCTTCGGCGCGCCGCTCCAACCGGGCTTTCAGTTCGGCCATCGACGGCGGCAGCACGAAGATGCCGACGAGGTCGTCGGGCATCTTGGCGGCGATCTGGCGCGTGCCCTGCCAGTCGATGTCGAAGACGACGTCGCGCCCCGCGGCAAGCGCCGCCTCGACCGGCTCGCGCGGCGTTCCGTAACGGTTGCCGTGAACCTCGGCACTCTCGAGGAGTTCGCCGGCCCGCAGCATCTGCTCGAACCGCCGGGCATCGATGAAGTGATAGTGCCGCCCCTCGATTTCGCTGTGGCGGCGCGGCCGGGTGGTTACCGAGATCGACAGGACCAGATCGCGATCGAGATCGAGCAGGCTTCGTGTCAAGGTCGATTTGCCGGCACCGGAAGGAGACGACAACGCCAGCATCAGACCTCGTCGCCCGGATCGGGTGCGCTCCGTTGGCGTTGCCAATTCGCTACTCCAGGTTCTGAACCTGCTCACGGAATTGATCGACCGTCGCCTTGAGGTCAAGGCCGATGGCGGTGATGCTGCGGTCATTCGATTTCGAGCAGAGCGTGTTCGCCTCGCGATTGAATTCCTGCGCCAGGAAATCGAGGCGCCGTCCGGCGGCGCCGCCCGCCGACAGGAGCTCCCGCGCGGCGGCAACATGCGCGTCGAGGCGATCGATCTCCTCGCCGATATCGGCGCGGGCCGCGAGCAGCACCGCCTCCTGATGGAGACGGTCGGGATCGAGCGCCGGCGATGCGCCCAGCAACGATTCGATCTGCTCGGCGAGCCGGGCGCGGATGGCCTCGCTCGAGCGAGCGGGATTTGACCTTGCCGCTGCCGTCAACGCCTCGATCGCATCAAGGCGCAGCGCCAGGACATCGCGGAGCGCGGCGCCCTCCTGCCGACGCATCGCGACGAGTGCATCGAGTGCTTCGTCCAGGGCTCCGAGCACGTCGCGCCGGAGGTCATCGCTTGTCTCGGTTTCAACATCGATCACGTCAACGACGCCGCGGATCGACAGGAGATGCTCGATCGCCGGAGCTGATCCGCCCGCCCTGACGCGAAGCTCGTCGGCAATCGCCATGATTTCATCGAGCACCGGCCGATTGACCTGGATGCTGGCCGCCTGCGCGTCGCGCTGCAGGTTGAGCGCGAGCTGAATCGAGCCGCGGGCGAACCGGGTGGTGATCATTTCGCGGGCGGGCTGTTCGAGCTGCTCCATGCCCGGCGGGCCGCGAAAGCGGATGTCGAGCCCCTTGCCGTTGACGCTCCGCAGTTCCCAGACCCAGCGATAACCATGCCCGGCGCCTTGCCTGCGGGCGAAGCCGGTCATGCTCTGCAAGGTCCCGGAACCGGAACCACCCATGTCAGCCCCCAGCGGCCCGCGTCACGAGCCCGAACCCCGCCCCCGATTCGCGCGGGTGTCAGTTCGCCGGCGCCGCCGGCGCGGCGCCTTCGGCGGGTGGCGGTGCCTCAGCGGGCGGCGGCGCTTCGGCAGCCGCCCTGTTCTCGTCTTCGATCTGCCGCCAACGCTCGACGTTGCGCAAGTGCTCTTCGTAAGTCTGGGCGAAAACGTGCCCGCCGGTTCCGTCGGCGACGAAGAACAGGTCGTTGGTTTGCGACGGATTGGCAACCGACTCCAGCGCGGCAACGCCGGGGTTGGCGATCGGTCCCGGCGGCAGTCCGTCGATCTGATAGGTATTGTACGCTGTCTGGCGATTGAGCTCCGATTGGCGGAGCACGTGGCCCGGAGGCGGACCGGCTCCGCCGAAAAGGCCGTAGATGATTGTCGGGTCCGACTCGAGGCGCATGCCGCGATTAAGGCGATTGATGAATACGGCGGCAACACGGCTGCGTTCGTCGGCGATGCCGGTTTCCTTCTCGACGATGGAGGCAAGAATCACCAGTTCCTCAGGCGAATTCAGCGGCAGCCCCGGCGCCCGGCGCGCCCAAATCTCGGCGACGACCCGATCGTGATCGCGGCGCATGCGGTCGAGCACGCTCTGCCGGGAATCGCCGCGGCCGAACTGGTAGGTCTCGGGAAGGAGCGTCCCTTCGGGCGGGACTTCGGCGATGTCGCCAGTGAGAATCTCGTTGGCCATCAACCGGTCGACGACCTGCTGGCTGGTCCAGCCCTCCGGGATCGTGACGGCATAGAACAGCGTGCGGCCCTCGATCATGAGGTCCATGATCTCGCGCATGCTCGAATATGCCGGAAGGAGGTATTCGCCCGCCTGCAGCTTTCCCTGGTTGCCGTAGACCGTGACGGCGATCCGGAACACCCAGCGGTTGGAGATGGCGCCGGCCTCCTCGAGCAGCGCGGCGATTTCGGTGAGCCCGGCTCCCTCGGCAACCGGGATCACCCGATCCTCGGCGAGAGTGCTGGCCTGGTCGAACTGCACCTTGGTGTAGAGTCCGAGACCGCCGATCACCAGGACGGCGACGACGGCGATTGTGATCAGGAAGTTCAGCGAGACGACCAGAGGATGGCGCGCGGCGTCGGAGCGCCGCGGCGGCGGGGGCACCTCGGCCGGCTGAAGAGCGTCGCGGGCGCTCTTCGGCGTCATCGGGCGGCGTGCGTAATTATCCGGCCGGCGATCGGCGCCGCCAAAGTCGCTCATGTCCTGACCCTTGCCGTTCCGCCCCCGGACCCGACCCAATAGACCGCGATCAATGTGGCGGTTTCGAGCCGACCGCTATGCGTCATGGCGGCGGAAGACAAGGCTCGCGTTGGTTCCTCCAAAGCCGAATGAATTGGAGAGCACGACGTCGACCCTGGTCTTTTTCGCGGCGAGCGGCACCAAGTCGATCCTGGTTTCGACCGACGGGTTGTGGAGATTGAGGGTCGGCGGAACGGTCGAATCGCGGATGGCCAGCAGCGAAAAGATCGCCTCCACCGCGCCGGCAGCGCCGAGGAGGTGGCCGATCGCCGATTTTGTCGACGACATGATCAGGGTCTCGGCCGCATCACCGATGACACGCTCGACGGCCTTCAATTCGATTTCGTCGCCGAGCGGCGTCGATGTCCCATGCGCGTTGATGTAGTCGATATCGCTCGGCTTCAACCCGGCGTTCCTGATCGCGGCGCTCATGCAGCGATAGGCGCCGTCACCATCGGCGGAGGGAGCGGTGATATGATAGGCGTCGCCGGATAGCCCGTAGCCGATGACTTCGCCGTAGATCCGCGCTCCGCGGGCGATCGCATGCTGGCGTTCTTCCAGGACTACGACGCCGGCGCCGTCACCCATGACGAATCCGTCACGATCTCGGTCATAGGGCCGGGACGCCTCCGTCGGGCGGTCGTTGAACGCGGTGGAGAGGGCGCGCGACGCGGAGAAACCCGCCATCGCCAGGCGTGAGAGCGGCGCCTCGGTGCCGCCGGCAACCATGACCTCGGCATCGCCGAATGCAATCAGCCGCGAGGCGTCACCGATCGCATGCGCGCCGGTCGAGCACGCGGTGACGACGGCGTGGTTGGGGCCCTTCAGCCCGAAGCGGATGGAGACATAGCCCGAAGCGAGATTGATGAGGCGGCCCGGGATGAAGAACGGACTGATCCGCCTCGGCCCTTTTTCGTGCAAGAGGACTGCCGCGGCCTCGATCCCGGGGAGCCCGCCAATTCCCGAGCCGATCAGAACGCCCGTCGTCGTCTGATCCTCGTAGCTCGTCGGGTGCCATCCGGCATCGTCGAGCGCCTGCGTCGCCGCGGACATCGCATAGACGATGAACTCATCGACCTTGCGACGCTCTTTCGGCTCCATCCAATCGTCGGGATCGTACAGGCCGTCGGCGGTCGGGCCCCGCGGAACCTGGCAGGCGATCTGGCAGGCGATGTCGCTGACGTCGAAATCGGTCACCCGTTTGGCGCCCGACTCGCCGGCGACCAGGCGGGACCAAGTCTTCTCCACGCCACAACCAAGCGGCGTGACCAAACCCAAGCCAGTTACGACAACGCGCCTCAATTCCTCGTCCTTCCGCCGGCCGATCGCGGCCGCCAATGTTGCGGACGAGCGGCCTAGCCGTTCGTGGCGTTCTTTTGAAGGAACCCGACGGCATCGCCGACAGTCAGAATCGTCTCGGCGGCATCATCAGGGATCTCGACGCCAAACTCTTCCTCGAACGCCATGACGAGTTCAACGGTGTCGAGGCTGTCGGCGCCCAGATCGTCGATGAAGCTCGCATTGTCGCTCACCTTCTCGGCGTCGACACCGAGATGCTCCACTACGATCTTCTTCACTCGATCAGCGATGTCGTTCATTGTTCGATCAACCTCGATTGTCCCTGCCTAATCAATCCGTGTCGCCCCGCCGTCAACCCGAGGCCGGCGCATTGCTAGCGAATGTCCCGCCCGAGAAAAACTAAAAACGAGCGTCGACGGCCTTTTTCTTGATCGACCCCACCGCTCTGCCGGGCCGGCGCTGGTTTCCGTGCCCTCTTAAGTGGTTTGGATAACACACCTATTGGGGGCGCGCCAGCACCCGGATCGTGGCAGAGAACCCCGCTCGTCCACAGGGTTGACGGGGCTAACCCATGTGCATGCCGCCGTTGAGATGAATGGTTTGGCCGGTGATGTAAGCAGCTTCGTCGCTCGCCAGATAGACAACGGCAGCAGCCACCTCGGCCGGCGTTCCGAATCGGTCGGCAGGCACTTCGGCGGTTGCGGCGGCGCGCTTGGCCTCGTCGAGGGCAAGCGTCATCGGCGTCTCGATGTAGCCCGGCGCGATACAGTTGGCGGTAATCCCGCGGCGGCCCACCTCCTTGGCTATGCTCATCATAAGGCCCATGAGGCCCGCCTTCGACGCAGCGTAGTTCGCCTGCCCGGCATTGCCGGCGGCACCGACCACGGAGCTGATCGAGATGATGCGGCCGGAGCGCCGCCGGATCATCCCGCGCAGCACCGACCTTGTCAGCCGAAACGCCGCCGTGAGATTGACCTCGATCACTTTGTCCCAGGATTCGTCGGTCAATTTGATCATGAGATTGTCGTGGGTGATGCCGGCATTGTTGACCAGGATATCGACGGGACCGACCGTCTTCTCGACATCGGCGGCGAGGGCGTCGACCGCCCGGCGATCGCTGAGATCGCACCGGAAGGGCGTGCAATTCGCGCCGAGTTCCGCCGCAAGAGTTTCGAGCACCTCGGTACGCGTCCCGGTTACGGCGACGCGGCTGCCCATCTCGACCAGCGCCCGAGCGATGGCGATGCCGATGCCGCCCGTGGCTCCGGTAACCAGCGATACCTTGTCAGTCAGTTGGAACATCCAGCGCTCTCGACATGTCTTCCTATGCCAATGAATCGGCCAACGCACGAATATCGTCCGGCTCCACGGCCGATACGGTCTCCGCGTCCGGGGCGATCCGTCGCACCAGACCGGCCAGCACCTTGCCGGCGCCGAGTTCGACGAAGCGCGAAACGCCCTGACCGACGAGCCAGGTTACCGTTTCGCGCCAGCGGACCGTAGCGGTTATCTGCTTCACGAGATTTTCGCGGATCTCACCGGGATCTCTCTGAGGAGACGCGGTGACGTTGGAGATGACCGGCACAGTTGGCGGTGAGATTTCGACGTTGGCGAGCGCTTCCCTCATCTCGGCGGCCGCCGGCCGCATCAGGCTTGAGTGGAAGGGCGCACTCACCTGCAGTAGCACGGCGCGCTTTGCCCCCCCGGCTTTCGCCGCGGACATAGCCCTGTCGATGGCGGCCTTGTGACCGGACAGGACGATCTGTCCGGCGCCGTTGTCATTGGCGACCTCGCAAATCTCGCCATCGGCCGCCGCCGCCGCTACCCGCCGAACGGCCTCGGGGTCAAGGCCGATGATCGCCGCCATCGCGCCTTTGCCGGGCGCCACGGCGCGCTGCATTGCCGCGGCCCGGAGGCGCAGCAACCGGGCCGCGTCGGCGAGTTCGATGCTGCCCGCAGCCGCCAGGGCCGAATATTCGCCAAGCGAATGACCGGCGAAATACGCGACCGCCCTCGGCAACTCGCCGAGAATCGTCGTCAGCACGCGATACGCCGCCACGCTGACCGCCATCAGTCCGGGCTGAGCGTTCTGTGTCAGGGTCACGTCCTCGGACGAACCCCGCCAGAGCGTATCGGAAAGGCGCTCGCCGAGGGCCTCGTCAACGGTCTCGAAGACGGCGGAGGCCACAGGGTATTCCAGGGCAAGCGCCCTGCCCATGCCGGGCGTCTGGCTCCCCTGCCCGGGAAAGATGAATGCAACCGACATCGCCGCCATGTTGGACTTGTTGGCGGCCCCGCTTCGTGCCGCTTTCCGTTGGATCGCCTTGTTTCCGCTTGGCTCGAATGAGTCAAGAACCCGGTGGCCACAAGAGCGGCTTGTTTCGGGGCGCCGGTTCGGCCATAACCGCGCCGAACTGGACCGCTGGTTGGTGGCTAAATGAGGGGCGGCGGAGCGCCGCAGAGCCGAGAGGCTCGGCCCTCAGTGTCGCCGCTCTCGAAGATCTCCGGACCGCCTTTCACGTGAAGGCTTCGGTGAGGCTTTGCACCGGCAGATTTGAGGAAGGGCAGAATGCCGCTATATGAACACGTGTTTCTGGCCCGGCAAGACATGTCGGGACAGCAGGTCGAGGTGCTCACCGACTATTTCAAATCGGTGATCGCGGAAAAGGACGGCGAGGTCGGCAAGGTCGAGTATTGGGGCCTGAAGTCGATCGCGTTCCGGCTGCGCAAAAACCGCAAGGCCCACTACACGCTGATGAACATCACCGC
>CAYOBK010000314.1:0-2830 GCA_964402275.1 uncultured Bauldia sp. | reverse complement strand
TCGAATATCGCCTGGTGAAGGTTCGGATCGAATTTCTTGCCTTCGGGCTCGAGCTTGACGACGCCGTGTTTGTTCAGCACGCGGTGGAGTTCGCGCTCGGTCATCTCCACACCGTCGAGCAGCGTCGTGATCGCGCCGCCTTCCTTCCGGGCTTCGTCGGGCACGGCGGCAATGGCGCGATTGAGATTGTCGCCGATCGACAGCACTTCGCGGGCAAAGCCGGTCACGGCGTATTGGCGCGCATCGGCCATCTCGCGCTCGTAGCGCCGGCGCATGTTCTCCATTTCCGCGGCGGCGCGAAGCAGCCGGTCCTTGAGGTCGGTGTTCTCGGCCTGCAGCGATTCGACCAGCCTGGCCACCGCAGCGCGTTCCAACTCGTCGGCCGCGTCGGCCTCCTCCGCCTGCTCGCCGGCCGCGTCGGTCCCGGGTGCCTGCAACTCGGTTTCGGCCGGATCGGAATCGGCCGCCTCGCCCGCTCCTTCCGCCGGCGGGCCGGACCCGGCAACAGGTGCCGCAGCCCCGTCGGCCGCAGCCGGATCGGCGGCCGGCGCGTCAGGCGCTGCTCCCACGGTCTCCGCCGCGGGCTTCCCTCCCGCTTCGTGTTCCGACGGCTTGGCCTTCGGCTCGTCGTTCATGCCAACCTCACGCTGGTTCGTTTCTTCCAGGAATGGGCCCGATATCAGGGTCCCGGCCGCGGAAATCAAGCCGCCCGGCCGGCTTCACAGGCGCCTGAGGGCCACTTGCTCGATCTGGTGGCTCGCCCCCTTGCGCAGGATCAGGTCGGCCCGCGGCCGCGTGGTGAGGATGTTCGCCGTGAGATTCGGCAGGTTGATCTTGCGCCATATCTCCCGCGCGATCCGCCCGGCGTCGGCATCGCCGAGTTCCGCGTAGCGGCGGAAATAGGATTGCGGATCGCGGAAAGCGGTCTCACGCAGCTTCAGGAAGCGTTCGACATACCAGTTCTCGATGACCGCCTCGTCGGCGTCGACATAGATCGAGAAATCAAAGAAGTCGGACACCACCGGCGTGCTTTCGCCGTTGCCGCCGGGGCGCGAAGTCTGCAGCACGTTGAGGCCCTCGAGGATCAGGATGTCCGGCCGCCGGACGGAATCGTATTCGCCGGCGACGATGTCGTAGGTGAGATGCGAATAGACCGGCGCCCTGGCGACCGGCGCCCCCGACTTCACCTCGGAGAGAAAGCGAACCATCGCCGGCATGTCGTAGCTCTCGGGAAAGCCCTTCTTCTCCATCAGCCCTTCGCGTTCGAGGACGGCGTTGGGGAAGAGGAAGCCGTCGGTGGCGACGAGCGCAACGCGCGGCGTGTTCGGCCAGCGGCTTAGCAGCGCCTGAAGCAGGCGGGCGGTCGTCGATTTGCCGACCGCGACCGAACCGGCGAGGCCGATGATGAACGGCGTAACGCCACCCTCGTCGCCGAGGAAGGTGCGCGTCGCCTGGAACAGCCCCTGCGTCGCCGCGACATAGAGGCTCAGCAGACGCGATATCGGGAGGTAGATGGTCTCGACCTCGCCGAGCGACACCGGATCGTTCAAGCTTCGAAGCCGGTCGACCTCCTCCGCGGTCAAAGTGAGCGGCGTGTCGGCGCGGAGACTCGCCCATTCCTTCCGGCCGAAGGTCCGGTGCGGACTGATTGCCTGCGCGCGATCGTCCATGGCGCCCACTAATCCGCCGCGCGCGCCGCCTTCTCGGCGAGGCCGCCCTTGCCGGAGCGCTTGCCGAGCTCCGCCATGACGTCGTCGAAGGCGATGCCGCTTGCCTGAAGCATGACGAGGAGATGATAGAACACGTCGGCCGCCTCGGCGACGAGCGCATTCTTGTCCTGCTCCACCGCGGCGACGACGGCCTCGATCGATTCCTCGCCGAACTTCCGCGCGCAATAGGCCGGCCCCATTTCCAGGAGGCTCGCGGTGTAGGAGGTCTCCGGCAGAGACTGCGCCCGCTCGGCGATCGTGGCGGCAAGCTCGGCCAGGCTGAAATCACTCATGGCTATCGGTCCTCATCCGTCGAGGCGCACGGCGACGCCCCGGTCGGCCATATAGGCTTTCGCGGCGTGAATCGAGAAATCGCCAAAATGGAAGATCGAAGCGGCGAGAACGGCGGAGGCATGGCCGATGACAACGCCATCGACGAGATGCTGCAAATTGCCGACGCCGCCGGATGCCACCACCGGCACCGGCACCGCGTCGGCGACGGCGCGGGTGAGGTCGAGATCGTAGCCGTCGCGCGTGCCGTCGCGGTCCATCGAAGTCAGGAGAATCTCGCCGGCGCCGAGCCCGGCGACCTCGACGGCGTAGGCGACGGCGTCGATGCCGGTCGGGTTGCGGCCGCCATGGGTGAAGATCTCCCAGCGGTCGGGTTCGCCCGCCCCGCTCACCTTCTTGGCGTCGACGGCCACGACGATCGCCTGCGCGCCGAATTTCTCCGAAGCGCGCGCGACGATCGACCGGTCGTTCACCGCGGCGGTGTTGATCGACACCTTGTCGGCGCCGGCAAGCATCAGCGCGCGCACATCCTCGACGGTGCGGACACCGCCGCCGACGGTGACGGGCATGAAACAAGCCTCCGCGGTCCGCGCGACCACGTCGAGCAGGATCGCACGCTCCTCATGGCTGGCGGTGATGTCCAGGAAGCAGATCTCGTCGGCGCCGGCGGCATCATAGGCTTCCGCCACCGCGACCGGATCGCCGGCATCGCGGAGATCGACGAAGTTGACGCCCTTGACGACACGGCCGTCCTTCACATCGAGGCACGGGATGACGCGGGTCTTCAGCATGCCGACGACATCCGTTTCGCGGCGAACCGGCCGCCATTT
>CAYOBK010000313.1:0-3281 GCA_964402275.1 uncultured Bauldia sp. | reverse complement strand
GGCATTCGCGAGAGGACCCTTATCTTGGTAAGCCTGGTATCAATTGGGGCTAGATTGGCCCTATCAAGGTCCTTAGATAGGGGTTGTGGTACCTTTTGACACGGGGCCTTGTCCCGCGAGAACCACGATTTCCGACCGGATTGGCTGAATGGGCGATTCTGACAGCATCTTTACGATCATCTTTTTGGCGCTGGCGATCGTCATTTTTCTCCGCCTGCGCAGTGTTCTCGGCCGCCGGACGGGCAGCGAGCGGCCGCCCTTCGACCCCTATTCGCGAACCGAGCAGCGTCGCGAGGGGAACGACAAGGTAATCGCGCTCCCGCCCCGCCAGGAGCGCGAGACGGAGGCCGCTGCGGCGTTTCGGGCAGAAAACCAGATCGACGTCGAGACCCGGATCAAGAGCGTCACCGACCCCGCCAGCGCGCTCGGCGAGCAGTTGAAGACGTTGATCGCCGCCGATCCGGGGTTCGACCCCAAGGCTTTCATCGACGGCGCCAGGATGGCCTACGAGATGGTCGTCACCGCCTTCGCCGAGGGCGATCGCCGGACGTTGCGCCAGCTCCTGTCGCGCGACGTATATGACGGCTTTGTCTCCGCAATCTCCGATCGCGAGGAGCGCGAGGAAACGATCGAGTTCAAATTCGTCGGCGTCGATAAGGCCGATATCACGGAGGCCTCCGTTCGCGGCGGCGGCGCACAGGTGACCGTCCGTTTCGTCTCCGAACTGATTTCCGTCACCCGCGACAAGGAAAGCCGGATCGTCGACGGCGATCCCGGCAAGGTCAGCGAGGTCACCGACATCTGGACCTTCTCGCGCGACGTTGCCGCCCGCGACCCGAACTGGAAGTTGGTGGCGACGGAATCGGTCGACTAGCAGCGACTGCTGCCGCGGATCGGCCGATGAGCAAGGACCGGCGACCGACCACAGGCGAGGACAGCGCGCTGTGGGAAGCCGTGGCGCAAACCGCAACGCCGCTGCGCCCGAAGCCGGTCGCCGTCTTCGACAAGCCGCCCGCACCCCGCAAGATCGCGCCGGCCGCCACCGTCCGGCCGCCGGCTTCGTCGCCGAAGGCGCCGCGTCCCGCGGCGATCGATCGCCGCACGGCGCGACGCATCGCGAGAGGGGCGATCGCACTCGACGCGCGGCTTGATCTCCACGGGCTCACCCAGGCGGAGGCGCACCGCCGGCTGCTGCAGTTGCTGGAGGACGTGCAGGAAGCCGGCGGGCGCATTGTGCTGGTGATCACCGGCAAGGGAACCCTCGGCGGCGGCGGCGTGCTCCGCCGCATGCTTCCCGGCTGGCTCGCTTCGCCGCGCTTTCGATCGCTTGTCGCCGGCTTCGAGGAGGCGCACCGCAATCACGGCGGCGCCGGTGCGTTCTACATCCGCGTGCGGCGTGGCCGCGACTAGAGGATGAAACGGCTTAGGTCGGCATCGCGGGCCAGATCGCCGACCTCCTTCTCCACATAGTCGGCGTTGATCATCACGGTATCGCCGGCGCGGTCGGTCGCGGTGAAGCTGATATCATCGAGTATGCGCTCCATAACGGTCTGCAGCCGCCGAGCGCCGATATTCTCGACGGACGCGTTGACGTCGACGGCGATCTGGGCGATCGCCTCGATCGCATCGTCGGCGAAGTCGAGGGTCACGCCCTCCGTCTTCATCAGGGCCACATATTGCTTGATGAGGCTTGCCTCGGTCTCCGTCAGGATACGGCGGAAATCCTCTTTTGTGAGCGGCCTGAGTTCGACCCGGATCGGCAGGCGGCCCTGAAGCTCGGGCAGAAGGTCGGACGGCTTGGAGACGTGGAAGGCGCCCGAAGCGATGAACAGTATGTGATCGGTCTTCACCGGCCCGTGCTTGGTCGCCACGGTTGTGCCTTCGATCAGCGGCAGCAGATCGCGCTGCACGCCTTCTCGTGACGGTCCGCCGAACCGGTCCGAACCCGCCGCGATCTTGTCGATCTCGTCGAGAAACACGATGCCGTCATTTTCGACGGCGGCAATCGCCTCCGATACCACGGCGTCCTCGTCGAGCAGCTTGTCCGACTCCTCGGCGATGAGAATGTCGTGCGAGTCGCGCACCGTGACCTTGCGCGCCTTGGTGCGGCCGCCGAACGCCTTGCCGAGCATCTCGTTGATGTTCATCACGCCGACGGAAGCGCCGGGCATGCCCGGCACTTCGAACGACGGCAGGCCGCCGGTGTCGCGGACCTGGATCTCGATCTCCTTGTCGTTGAGCTCGCCCTGGCGGAGCCGCTTGCGGAACGCATCCCGCGTCGCGGGGCTGGCCGACTTGCCGACCAGCGCGTCGAGCGCGCGTTCCTCCGCCGCGAGTTCGGCGCGCGCCCGCACGTCCTTGCGCTTGCGCTCGCGCACGAGCGCGATGCCGATCTCGACGAGGTCGCGGACGATCTGTTCGACGTCGCGGCCGACATAGCCGACCTCGGTAAATTTGGTCGCCTCGACTTTCATGAACGGCGCGCCGGCGAGCTTGGCGAGCCGCCGCGAGATTTCCGTCTTGCCGACGCCGGTCGGTCCGATCATCAGGATGTTCTTCGGCAGCACCTCCTCGCGTAGCGAGCCTTCCAGCTGCTGCCGTCGCCAGCGGTTGCGCAGGGCGATCGCGACCGCGCGTTTCGCTTCCTTCTGGCCGATAATGTAGCGGTCGAGTTCGGAGACGATTTCGCGCGGCGAGAATTGCGCGGCCCTCAATGTCCCGTCTGCCGCATCCGCGTCGGGCGGATTGGCGATGGCTGCGGTTGGGCTCATTCGTCGGTCTCCAGGGATTGCAGGGTCACATGGTCGTTGGTGTAGACGCAAATCTCGGCGGCGATTTCCATCGCGCGCCGGGCGATTGCCTCGGCGTCCATGTCGGTGTCGATGAGCGCGCGCGCCGCGGCGAGCGCATAGTTGCCGCCGGAGCCGATGCCGGCGACGCCGCCGTCCGGCTCGAGCACGTCGCCGTTGCCGGTCAAGACCAGCGTTGTCGACTTGTCGGCGACGATCATCATGGCCTCGAGCCGGCGGAGATAGCGGTCGGTCCGCCAATCCTTGGCGAGCTCGACGCAGGCGCGCATCAGCTGGTCGGGATATTGCTCGAGCTTCGATTCCAGCCGCTCGAACAAAGTGAAGGCGTCGGCGGTGGCGCCGGCAAAGCCGGCAATCACCGATCCCTTGCCGATCGGCCGGACCTTCTTGGCGCTGTGCTTCATCACCGTCTGCCCGACGGAGACCTGGCCGTCGCCGGCGACCACCACCTTTCCGCCCTTGCGGATCGAG
>CAYOBK010000312.1:0-7233 GCA_964402275.1 uncultured Bauldia sp. | reverse complement strand
GCCGATAGTCGCACAAGCTTTCGTCGTTCTCTGAAACTGTGCGGCTACTGATGAAAGCCCATCTCGGCGAGAGCGGCGCGATCGCCCGGCAATGCCACGTCTCCGACCCGGAAACCGTTCTTGGCAAGAATGAACGCCAGCAGATCGATGTACCTCGGCGGCTCCAGGCCCGCGGGCCGATCAGGCGGCATCGTCTGCAGCGCCGTCAGCAGCGTGAGGACATCGCCGCCGAACCATCGCCGCGCGAACTGATCGCCGATCAGCGCCGGGCCGTCACCATCGCCGTTTTCCCTGGTGTCGACGACGCCCCAGAGGCTCTCGGCATGGCACGGCACGCAGCCGGCGCGGCGATACGTCCGCTCGCCGGCCTCGACCTGCGCCGCGGCCAGCGTCAACGGCGCGAGGACGACGCCGCCGGCCGGCGTGACCGGCGCAAGCGGAACCGGATCGGCCGCCAGCAGCCGCAGGAAGGCGAGAAGGTCGGCACGCTCGGTGGCGTCCGGGATTCCGGCGAAACCCATTCGCGTTCCCGGCACCGCCACGAACGGGCTTTCGAGGAACGCATCCAGCCGGCCGAAGGTCCACGTTTCGCCGGCCTGATTCAATGCGGTCAATGCCGACGAATAGGTAAACCCGTCCGCGCGGGCGATCAGCGCCCCGACGATGCCGAAAAGGTTGGGTCCGATTCGGTTCGCTTCGCCATCGCCGAGACTGTGACAGGCGGTGCATCGCGCCGCGACAACCGTGCCGGCGTCCGCGTCGGCTCCGGCGATCGCGAGGATAAGTGCCGGCGTGCTCAGGCTGCCGGCATCGGCTTGCGCCTGCTTTTCGACAGCGGCTGGTTTCGACATCGCAATCGCGGCCAAACCGCCGCCGGCAATCGGCGCGGACGCGATGGATAGGGCGATGATGGCGAGAGCGCGCATTGCTTTGCGATGTCGGCCGAGCTTCCGCAGCGGCTGCCGCCGCGGCCAAGTCCGACTTTGACTCAGGCCGGGAAGGTCTCCAAGAACCTTGCCGGGCCAAGCTTATCAAATCTTGCGCTGTGGCCGTCCACTTCTTTCATGGTCCGGTTGGTTGCCTCGATCAGGCCCGCCGAGATCTCGACCGATTTGCGGTCATAGAGCTCGAGTGCCGTCCCGACTGTATCCCGCTTCAGCAACGCTTGAGCCATGATACGCGACTGTTGAAGCGCCGCCGACGTTCCCCAGCCCGTCTCATAGAACACGGTGGCAAAGGCATCGCCGACCAAGGCGACGGTGCCGGAAGCCGCATGGCCGCAATGCAACGCGCGGAAGCGCCGCCATTTCGACCGGCCGACGATTCGCCGGCCGCCGAGGCCGGCGGAAAACATGTCGTTGAGAACGTCGATGCCTCCATTTGAGATGAATCCGTCATGATCGATCAGGTCTGGTTGGTCGAAGAACCCCGTCATTCCCGCATTGTGCGTGACGATCGCCGTGCACTCGTCCGGCGCATGGGGATAGGACGTGATGCGCGTCAGCCCCCGGCCGGACGACTGGCAGTAGCCGAAATTGAAGGTCCCGCGATGGCCCTCGACGGCAAGCCATGCATAGCGTGAGGTCGACGGTTCGGCATTGATTTCGAAGTGCGGCGCAAATGTGTTTCGGATGATGCTGCCGGCGCCGTCCGCACCGACGAGCACGTCACACGATTCATGTTCGCGGTGGACCCGATCCTCGGTGACGTTGCATCCATATTCGACGGCGACCCCGGCGCCTGTTGCCCCGCGCGTCAGGAAATCGAGAAGCAGTGATCGCCTCACGCCCCAATATTGGGTTTCCTGCACGCGCGTTTGGGTGGTCAGGTCACTCGATCCGAATGTGCGAGCGAACGCATGCGTTACCAGATCGATCGGCACACACCGGCCGGCGAACTCGGCGTAGCCGTCCAGCTCGAGCGTCCGCAGGTAGTTGAGGCCGAACGCCAGGAGTGCGATCCCGAAACCCGGGGCCTCGCCTTCGGCCGACGCCTCGATGATCTTGATCTCCGCGCCGAGCAACCGCTTCAGCAGGATGGCGGTGCTGAGCCCTGCCGGTCCGGCTCCGACGATCGTTACCTTCATGGCGCTCCCGAACGACTGGCTCGGGGCGGTCGGAGACACCCCTCCGGTTGCCTAGGTTATCGGCCAGTTGCGGTCAACGCCGGCGCGGCCGGCCGGCAGGTTCCGGAAGGTCGAGCAACAATCATGCGGCCCGCCCGGGAAGAAAGCCCCGGCGCAACGGCCGGGGCTTCGAGTTGATGGTCTGTGGCCGGGCGCTACATCGCGCCGGCGACCGACCGCGGCAGCGCGAACACGAACAGCGTCGAACCGGCGCGACGATAGCGGTCGGCGTCGTCGGCGTCGTTGTCGAACGCCACCTGACCCGTATTCGACGCGCTGGCGATGATCGCGATGTACTGCCGGCCGTCCGGTCCAATGTACGAGCTTGGCGACTGGCTGAACTGCGAGCCGACGCGGAACGCCCAGACGCGCTCGCCGGTGGCGGCGTTGTAGGCCGCCATCTCGCCGGTGTGGCTCGCGCCCTGCCAGACGAGACCGCCCGCCGAGGCCATGATCGGCGTGCCGTTGTTGACCGTCCACTGGATCGACCAAGTGGTGCTGCCGGCGACCGGATCGTTTGCCTGCAGCTCGCCGGTATAGGCGAGCTCGTTGCCGTCCTCGTCGATATAAAGTGTCGGACCGACGAACTCGCGGAGGCGATAGTTGGTCGTGTTGTACTCGCCCTCGATGACGATCATCGTGCTGCAGGAGGTGTCCGTCGCGGTGTATAGGAGGCCGGTCTGCGGCGACCAGGCGTCGTTCTGCCAGTTGCGCGCCGCGATGCCCGGGCACCACGTCACTTCGGTGCCGGTATAGCCCTCCGGGGCCGCCGCGCCTTCCGGCAGGACTCCGGCATTGGTGTAGCGGAGACGATCCTCGGCGTGGGTGAACATCCACTTCGAGATGTCGTACATCGCCCGGCCGGTTTCCAAATCGACACCGGTCGCCCAGGTCGTCGGAACGAACGCCCAAACGTCACGGACCAGCTCGCCCGTCTCGCGGTCCCACACGTAGAAGAAGCCGTTGCGCGCCGCCTTCACCGCGGTCGCAACCATCTCGCCGTCGAGCTCAAGATCAAGCAGCGGCGTGATCAGCGGCTGGTCGAGGTCATAGGCGTCGGCCGGCGTCATGTTGTAGGCCCAGATCAGTTCGCCCGTCGTGGCGTCTCGCGCCAGCTGCGAGGAGCACCAATTGTTGCGATAGTCGATCAGGCCGCCATTCTCGTCGAGATTGACCACGCCCCATTCGCGCCGGTAGTCCGGGTTCCACGGAGCGCAGTTGCCGGTCGAGTAGTAGAACATGTCGAGGTCGGGGTCGTAGGTGAAGTAACCCCACACCGTGCCGCCGCCGCGGCGCCAGGAGTCGCCGAACCAGGTGTTGAGCGAGCCCTGCCGGTCGTCGGCGTAGAACGTATTGAAACGCGGGCCGATGCCCACCTCGTTGTTCGGACCCATCGAATACATCACCCACTGCGTCTGGCCGTCATTGATGTCGAACGCCGACACCTTGCCGCGGACGCCGAACTCGCCGCCGGTGTTGCCGATGATGTAAAGGTCGCCGGCAACCAGGGCATTGCCCATGGTGTGCTCGGCGATCGTCACGTCCGCGCCGATCGACCGCCACAGCGCCTCGCCGGTCTCGGCGTCGAGCGCAAACACCTGACCGTCGGCGGTGTTGTAGAACAGCTTGCCCTCGGCGTAATTGATGCCGCGAGTCTGTGTGCCGCAGCACGACCGCAGCGACGCCTCGCGGTCGACGTCCGGACGGAACTCCCAGAGAATCGTGCCGTCGGTGTTGAGGTCGAGCGCTAGAACCGTATTCGGCGACTGGCCCGTCCCCTCCGACTGGTTGACCGGGGTGACGATGTACATTCTGTCGCCGACCACGAGGGGCGAAGCCTCGAACTGGTCCAGCACGCCGATCTGCAGCGTCCAGGCCAGCGTCAGATCAGCGACATTGCCGAGATTGATCTGATCGAAAGGCGAATAATTCCATCCGTTATAGGTGATGCTCGGCATCACCACATTGGTCTCCTGCAACGCCAGCACGTCGTCATTGGCAATCGCCGTGCCCGCTACTCCCCACCCCGCCGCGACCGCTATGGCGGATGCGGACAGCTTCCACGTCCTGTTGCTCATCCGTGATTCCTCCCATCGGATGCGTTTCTTGTGAAGCATGGCGAACGCTATCGGCGCGGTGTCGCCCCGAGGCCGATCCAATCCGATCGTCCGGCGTCCCTCCACTTCCTGTCGTGCGCCCGGCCGCTCCGCGGCCAAACGCACTTGGCCGGACAATAGGCCTAACCGGCAACCGCCTGCAACCGCCTACCGCGCGGCTCGGCCCGCTCTGGGCTGCCGGGGCGGCCCGCGGCCCCGCGAGGGCACGGCCGCGAGAAGCGACAGCACCGCAACCGGCCCGGTTCGTCTCATCCGTCCCTCCACGGCCGGAGTACGCCCCGGGCGGGTTTGAATCGCCCGGGGCGCCCATCCGCCTATTCGACGACAGCGCGTGCGAAAGCCTCCTGGGGCGGATCCGAATGGTCGCGCACATACAGATCGTAAACGCCGCGGCGCATCGGGTGGAAGCTGAACCGCGCCGCGCCCACCTCGTCGCATTCGATCGCGTGGAAATACGCGCCCTGAATGTAGAGCTCGATGTCGCCGACGCTGTACACCCGAAGGTGGGAATTCTGAATGAGGCCCGGCGCTTCGAAATGGAAGCCGGTTGTATCGTCGGCGGCATCCGGGCAGACGAAGTTGAACCGGTAATATCCGCCGAGAGCGAGCGTGAATTCCGTTTGCGACAGGATCGGCTGACCCTGCGGGCCCGTCGTGACTTCGAGGAACAGATCCTCGGGCGGTGGCGCACCGACGACGCCCGGCTGCTGCTGCGCCTGCGTCGAGGCGGACAATGCCAACAATCCGGCGGCCACGACCGCCGGGACCAACATCTTTTTCATGAAAGAACTCCTCCGGGATGACTTCTGGGTCGCGTCCCGGAGTCGCGGGCGACGGGGCCGCG
Organism: uncultured Bauldia sp.; assembly: GCA_964402275.1. Classification (GTDB taxonomy): domain Bacteria; phylum Pseudomonadota; class Alphaproteobacteria; order Rhizobiales; family Kaistiaceae; genus JADLGL01. The sequence goes on along the minus strand of CAYOBK010000312.1, from coordinate 2,147 downwards.
GCCGCGGCCGACTGCCCCTCCAAACACACCCGCCAACGTGGGATTCCCCGGCCCACGCGAACGCGGCGTGCCTCGTCCAAGACGCGCTGCTCCATGTGCCGAGTTTTTAGAATAGGCGGAATCCGGCGATGTTTGAAGGTCCGGTGAGTTGGCTGGAAAGGGGTCCTCGCCGGCGGCCGGCCAAGGGGCGGCGTGCGCCCGAACGGAGTCGCCACCAAGGATTGAATTTCCCGCGCGGTGCCGATTTGGGGCAGAAATCGGCTGCGGACCGGGCATGGTTAATCAATTGTTAACCGTCTGCATAGGACTAGAAGGGAGGGTGAGTGGGACAGCAACGACCGCGAAAGATGAGCAACTCCCCCTTCCGGCTACTAGGCCGATCGATCCTGGCGATGGCCCTCTCGCCGGAGGAGCCCCTGGCCGCCTGGTTCGACGGACTCGACGCCCTCTCCCAGCGCTCCCCCGGCTTTTTCGGCGGTCGCCCGATCATCCTCGACGCCTCGAAGCTCAGCCTCGACGACGCCGGCTTCCGCGACTTCGTCGGTCAGCTCGGCAAACGCGGCATTCGCGTGATGGCGATCGAAGGCTCGGCAACGGCGATCGCCCATGATCTGCCGCCGATCATTTCCGGCGCCCGCTCGACCGGAACGATCCGGCTTCTCGGCGGCGAACTGGAGCCGGATCCGCGGCCGGCCGAACCCGACCTGTTGACCATCGACCGGCCGATCCGTTCCGGCCAGTCCATCCATCATCCCGGCGACGTCACCATTGTCGGCTCCGTAGCCTCGGGAGCCGAAATCGTCGCCGGAGGATCGATTCACATCTTCGGCGCGCTGCGGGGGCGTGCGCTCGCGGGGTCGGACGGCAACGGGCTTGCGCGAATCTTCTGCACCAATTTCGACGCGGAGTTGATCGCCGTCGACGGATTGTACCAGACCGCCGACGACGTCCCGCCGCGTCTGCGAAGCCGGCCGATTCAGGCCTGGCTGGAAGGCGATGCGATCCGCATGGCCGAACTTCACTGACGAGGCGAGGCAAGGAATGGCACAGATCATTGTGGTGACCTCCGGCAAGGGAGGTGTGGGCAAGACAACGACGACCGCGGCACTGGGAGCAGCGCTCGCCAACGCGGGCGAAAAGGTGGTCGTCGTCGATTTCGACGTCGGCCTCCGCAACCTCGATCTCGTGCTGGGAGCCGAACGCCGGGTCGTGTTCGACATCGTCAATGTGATTCAGGGCGATGCCAAGCTGCCGCAGGCGCTGATCCGCGACAAGCATGTCGAGAACCTGCATCTCCTGCCAGCGTCGCAGACACGCGACAAGGACGCGCTCACCGCCGACGGCGTCGAGCGGGTGATCAAGGAGCTCCGCGAGCGCTTCGATTGGGTGATTTGCGACAGCCCGGCCGGGATCGAGCGCGGCGCCACCCTTGCCATGCGCCATGCCGACATCGCCGTCGTCGTAACAAATCCGGAGATCTCGTCGGTCCGCGATTCCGACCGCATCGTCGGTCTCATCGATTCCAAGACCGAGCGCGCCGAGCGCGGCGAATGGGTGGAGAAGCTGCTGCTGGTCACCCGCTTCGACGCGCAGCGTGCCGCGCGCGGCGAAATGCTGAGCGTCGACGAAGTCCTCGACGTCCTCTCCATTCCGCTGCTCGGCGTCGTGCCGGAAAGCCAGGATGTGCTGCAGGCATCCAACCTCGGTATTCCGGTCACGCTTTCCCGGCCCAACAGCGCTGCCGCCCGCGGCTACCTCGACGCCGCGCGGCGCCTCACCGGCGAGGTGGTCGACCTGACCATCCCGAAGGAGCGGAAGGCGCTGTTCGGCAATCTCTTCCGTCGGAGGGCTGCATGAGCCTGGTCGGCTTCTTCTCGAGGCGAGGTTCGGCGGCGGTCGCGCGCGACCGTCTGCAGATCCTGCTTGCGCATGAGCGCACGACGAGCGGCCGCGCCGACCTCGTCGGCATTCTGCGCGAGGAAATCCTCGACGTCATCGGCCGGCACGTGCCGATCGAGACCGACAAGGTCCACGTCAAGATGAACCCCGGCCGTACCGTTTCGACTCTGGAGATCGGCATTGAAATCCCGACCCAGGCGACGACGTCCCGGACCAGAGCCGCCTGAACCGCCGCGGCCCGGGCGCTC
>CAYOBK010000311.1:0-11115 GCA_964402275.1 uncultured Bauldia sp. | reverse complement strand
ACGGTCGTCATCCACCCGGACGACCGCGCGCTTTACGATCGGGCCGTTGTGGACGACGCAAAGGTCTCGGCGCCCGTCCCGGGTGGTGCGACAAGACAGGACAGTGTGCGGCTCGGTTTGGAGGCGATGGCCGCCCGGCCGCCGGATACCGTCCTCATCCACGATGCCGTCCGTCCGTTCGCAGGCCCGGCCCTGGTCGGCCGCGTTGTCGACGCGCTGGCCGAGCACGCAGCCGTGCTTCCGGCGTTGCCGGTATCCGATACGCTGAAGCGCATCGGCAATGACGGCGTTGTGTCGCAAACGCTGCCGCGCGACGGTGTCTTCGCCGCCCAGACGCCGCAAGGCTTCCGTTTCGCCGCAATTCTCGAGGCGCACCGCAAGGCGGCGAAGACGGACAGCAGCTTCACGGACGACGCCGCGATCGCCGAGGCCGCGAGGATTCCGGTGCTGATCGTTGCCGGGGATTCGGACAACGTCAAACTGACGACCTCGCAGGATATCGAGGAGGCCGAACGCCGACTTGCGGGCCGGACCGAAACCCGCATCGGATCCGGCTACGACGTGCACGCTTTCGGCGCCGGCGATCATCTGACACTCGGCGGCGTGCGGATTGCGCACGACAAGGCGCTGGCCGGCCATTCCGACGCCGATGTCGCGCTGCACGCCCTCACCGACGCGATCCTCGGTGCGATCGCCGATGCGGATATCGGCCAGCATTTCCCGCCCTCCGATTCGTCGCTCCGCGGAGCTTCCTCCGATCGGTTTCTTTCATATGCAGTCGAACGGCTCCGCGAGCGCGGCGGCCGCCTCGTGAATCTCGACGTCACGATCATCGCCGAGACGCCGCCGATCGGGCCGCATCGAACGGCGATGCGGCAACGAATCGCCGAGATCTGCGGGATTGCCGCCGATCGCGTTTCCGTCAAGGCAACGACCAGCGAACGGATCGGTTTCGTCGGACGCGGCGAAGGCATCGCGGCACTTGCCACCGCCACAGTCGGCCTGCCATTCAAGGAGGCATGACCGATCTTACTCCCCTTCACCGCGACGTCTCGCAGCTGATCGACCGCTGCCGCCGCGAGAACCTCAAGGTCGCAACGGCCGAATCCTGCACGGGCGGACTGGTCGCCGGCGCGATAACCGAGATACCCGGAGCAAGCCACGTCTTCGGCTGGGGCGTGGTCACGTACGCCAACGACGCCAAGGTCGAGCTCCTCGGGGTCCCGCGGGAGCTGATCGACAAGCATGGCGCGGTGAGCGAAGAGGTGGCGACCGCCATGGCGGAGGGAGCATTATCGCGCTCCGGCGCCGATATCGCGGTCGCGGTTACCGGCATTGCCGGACCCGACGGCGGGACGCACGAGAAGCCCGTCGGTCTCGTCTATCTGGCTTCGGCGCGAAAGGGCCGGCCGACGATCAAGGCGTCGCATCACTTTTCCGATTTCGGCCGGGATGCAACGCGCTTCTCGGCGGCGCAACAGGCGATCCGCATGCTGCTGCAGCAAGCGGCGAGCTAGCTTCGGTTGAGTATCGTGAAGGCCAGAATCGCCATCCATTGGAGGCCAGAGCCGATGGTCAGGCGCTCCAGGAGGCCCATCGTCGGCCAGAGTCGTATCGCCGATCCCGCGGCCATGGCGCCGGTAACGGCGATCACCGCCAGCGTGACGTAAGAGTACGTCGAAAAATTCTCCCACCCGGGGAGGTCGCCGGCGCCGATCGCGAAGGTCAACACCGCCGCCATCGTGCCGATCGAAGCAAAACCCGCCAGCACGATATGGCCAATCCCGCGAGGCGTGGCCGGCGTTCCGATCTGATCCATCGGGAATGGCCACATGATGACGCCGACGACACCCGTTGCGGCGAGAATCCAGCCGGCGAGGCGAATGGCAGTCGGCGCATCATTGAAGGCGATGACGATGCCCGACGCGAAGGCGACGACGAGAACGTTGTAAACAAGAAAGCCGATGTTGAGCGGCAGCCGGTTCGGTGCGCCGGCACCGACCAGCTCGCTCACTGCGTTGGCGACATGGCTATAGCCGGGCCGGATCGCCGCGCCGACCAACGTGGTGACCGCAAAGAGGAAGGGGGCGGCCACGCCCGCCAAGATAAGCAGCCTTGCGGTCGGATCGAGTTCCATATCACGTCCCCCGTCTGCGCGGCCCCGGAGGGGGCAGGCGTTCATTGCGCCAGCGGTTCACTCAGGCCAATGACATGAATCAACCCTTGGGCACATCCCGTCCGTAGAGCCAGTCTGCGCGGTCCTCGAAGGCGGCGGCGAAACGCTTGAAGCCGCGGTCGAGCGCGCCGCCGAGGAGGAGCCCGAGCGCCCGTGAGCGGAACTCATAGTCGATGCCGAAAACAATCCTGCTTCGGTTCTCACTGGTCGGCTCGAAGCGCCAAACGCTCGTCAGGCGGCTGAACGGCCCGTCGACACCGTCGACCGTGATCTGGAGCGCCTCTTGGTTGAGGACCACGCGGCTGACGAAGGTTTCGTGAAGGGGGCCGTAGGAGACCGTCATCCTGGCGACGATCGTCTCGGCAATTCCGTCCGAGGTGCGCGAATCCACCTCCATCGCCGAGCACAAGGGCACGAATTCCGGATAGGCCTCGACGTTCGCGACCAAGGCAAACATCTCGGCCGCGGAATGGTCGAGCTCACGGGCTGTCGTGAAATGCGGCACGCAGTGCTCTAGGCGAAGCTGCCGGCACGGGCGGCCTTGAGGCGCGCGAAATCCTCGCCGGCGTGATGCGACGAGCGGGTCAGCGGCGACGAGGCCACCATAAGGAACCCCTTCGCCTCCGCGATCGCCCGATAGGCGTCGAACTCGGCCGGCGTGACGAAGCGTGCGATCGGGCGGTGCTTCCTGGTCGGCTGCAGATACTGGCCGACGGTAAGGAAATCGACGTCGGCGACGCGCATGTCGTCCATCACCTGCAGCACCTCGTCTCGCGTTTCCCCAAGTCCGACCATGATCCCGGACTTGGTAAACACCTCCGGCGCGATCTCTTTTGTCCGCTGCAGCAGCCGCAGCGAGTGAAAGTAGCGCGCGCCGGGCCTGACCGCACGATACAGCGACGGCACCGTCTCGAGATTGTGGTTGAAGACGTCCGGCCCGGCGGCGACGACGGTTTCGACCGCGCCGTCCTTGCGGAGGAAGTCGGGCGTCAGCACCTCGATCGTCGTTTCCGGGCAATTGCCGCGGATCGCCCCGATCACGCCGGCGAAATGCTTCGCTCCGCCGTCGGCAAGGTCGTCGCGATCGACCGACGTAACCACGACGTGCCGAAGGCCGAGTTCGGCGACCGCATCGGCGATCTTCGCCGGCTCGCCGGGATCGAGCGGTCGCGGAAGCCCGGTCGCGACGTTGCAGAACGCGCAGGCGCGCGTGCAGACGTCGCCCATGATCATGAAGGTGGCGTGGCGCTCAGTCCAGCACTCGCCGATGTTCGGGCAGGATGCCTCCTCGCAGACCGTGACCAGGCCGTGCGCGCGGACGATGTCGCGGGTCCGCCGGAACCCGGCCGAACCCGGTGCCCGGACGCGCAGCCAGTTCGGTTTGCGGAGGACCGGCGTATCCGGCAAATGCGCCTTCTCGGGGTGGCGCGGCCTGACGGAAGCGCCGCCGGCAAAGGTATCGAGGATCGTGACCATCGGCGACGGCTTGGCCGATGCCCGAGCGGGCGTCAAGGCGATCGGGCGCCGCGGTTCAGAAGATGATCCGGGCAACTACCAGGACAACGATCGCGCCGGCGACCGAGATGATCATCTGTTCCACGAAGACGCTGCCGACATTGAGCTTGACGTTGAACTGGCGCGCCAGGAAACCGCCGACGAAGGAACCGATCAGGCCGGCTGCCATGTAGCCCAGCAGATTTCCGCGGCCGGGAACGAATGCATCGGCAATCGCCCCGGCCAGGAGACCCATCTCCGCCCATACGGCGACGTCACGAATTTCCAGATTGCCCATCGCGCCTTGCCCTCCACCCGCTACGCGCCCGAACCGGTCGAATCTAGGACGGGTCGAGCCCGCTTGCCAGATGCGCGCTGTGGTTTTCGTCAGATGTGGATTACCCGGCCATAGGCCGAAAGCACCGCCTCATGCATCGATTCCGACAGAGTCGGATGCGGGAATACGCTGCGGATCAGCTCCTCCTCGGTGGTCTCGAGATTCATGGCAATGACGAAGCCCTGGATGAGTTCGGTGACCTCCGGGCCGACGAGATGCGCGCCGAGCAGACGACCCGTGCCGGCGTCGAAGATCGTCTTGGCGAGGCCTTCGGTCTCTCCGAGTACCACTGCCTTGCCGTTGCCGATGAACGGGAACCTGCCGACGCGGATTTCCGTTCCCTGGTCCCGTGCGGCCTTCTCGGTGAGCCCGACCGACGCGACCTGCGGCGTGCAATAGGTGCAAGCCGGTATCTTCGCATGATCGACCGGTTCCGGCGCGCCGCCGGCGATCGCCTCGACACAGACGACGCCTTCGTGCTGCGCCTTGTGTGCCAGCATAGGCCCGCCGGCCACGTCGCCGATGGCGTAGATGCCGGCGACACTGGTCCGGCCGAGTCCGTCGGTGACGATGGTGCCGTGCTCGATCGCGACCCCGAGTTCTTCGAGACCGAACCCGTCGACAATCCCTTCGACGCCGATCGCGGCGATGACTCGATCGGCGGTCAGCTCTTGCGTTCCGTCGGCGATCTCGATGCCGAGCCTCACGCCGTTCCTGGTGCGGCCGGCCTTCGCCACCCTGGCGCCGGTCACGACTTTGATGCCCCGCTTCTCGAAGCGCTTCCGTGCAAGCGCGGCGATTTCTTCGTCTTCGGCCGGCAGGATTTGCGGCAGTGCCTCGATCAGTGTCACCTCGGAGCCGAGCGAGCGATAGAACGACGCGAACTCGGCTCCGATCGCGCCTGACCCGACGATCGCAAGCGACGCCGGGATCTCCTCCGGCACCATTGCCTCGACATATGTCCAGACCGATTGGGCGTCAGGTTCCAGGCCCGGAAGCATGCGCGGCCGCGCACCTGTGGCGACGATGATGTGCCTTGCGGTGTACTCGCCCGGCGCTTTGGCGCCGCGCGGCTGCAGGGCCTCGGTCTTCGTTACGGTGATTGCGCCCGGCGCGGTGATCCGCGCGTTGCCCCAGATGACCGGCACCTTGTTCTTCTTGAGGAGACCGTCGACCCCCTTGCTGAGCTGAGCGGCCGCCTCCCGCGAGTGCTCGACGACGGCCGCGGTGTCGAACGAAACCCCTTCGGCGCGGATGCCGAACCGCTCGGCCGAGCGGATCTGATCGAGAAGCTCGGCGGAGCGCAGCAGCGCTTTTGTCGGGATGCAGCCCCAATTCAGGCAGATGCCGCCGAGGTGGCGCCGCTCGACGACCGCCGCCTTGAGGCCGAGCTGGGCCGCGCGGATTGCGGCAACGTAGCCGCCGGGTCCGGCGCCGATGATGATCACGTCGAAGGATGACTCGGTCATAGATGTTCCTGTCGGCCGGCGGTCAGTCGTGCGGTTTGGTCATCAGCAGCCACTCCTGGCCGGGCCTGCCGCCGGGATAGTCGGGGGCGACCTTCGTGGCGAGATGCCGATATCCGTGCCGTTCGTATAGTCGGCGCGCCCCGACATTGCCGGAGACGACGATGATCGCCATGCCTTTGGATCCGGCCCTTCGACCCAGCCGGTCGGCGTGATCGAGAAGGCGGGACCCCAATCCTCGTCCACGGTGTTCCGGATAGACGGCGAGAATATTGACGTACCAGAAGCCGGCAACCTGCCGCTCAAGGTCGACCAGTCCGCGGACCAGATGCGGAACGTCCGAGAGGTCGGCGTCTTCCGCTTCATCGAGAGGATAGCCAACAAGGGTTCCGGCGATCGCACCATTGTCCTCGATCATATGGGCGTTGCGGTAGCTGAACCCGCCTTGTTCGCGCATCGCCCGGGTCCGGCCGATCTCGAAAGGCGACTGGGCGGGGCCGGCGCGCTGCTGCCAGAGCACCACCGCCAATCCCTCGCCGGCAATATCGACGAGGGCGGCGAGATGTGTGGCGTCCGACAGACGCGCGGCGCGAATCCTGGGTCGGCGCACCTGACTCTCCTCCGTTCCACCCGCCGGTCTGGTATCGCTATCCGCTTGAAGAATCGAGCCCGAAGCCGATGACGAAGGCCACCGCCCTGATCGCCCTCGCCCTGACCCAGGTGGCGGTGCTCTCCCTCTGGTTCGCGACGTCGGCGGCGGCTCCGGGCCTCGCCGGCGAGTTCGGGCTGAGCGACGACCGGATCGGCCTGCTGGTGAGCGCGGTGCAGGCCGGCTTCGTCGCCGGCAGCCTTGGCAGCGCCTTTCTCGGACTTGCGGACCGGCTGGATCCCAAGTGGTTTTACGCTATTTCGGCCGCAACCGGCGCGGTCGCCAATGCACTTTTTCTCGTCACCGATCCCGGTTCCGCGGCCGCTTTGGTGCTTCGCGGCATCACTGGTGCGGCGATGGCCGGCGTCTATCCGATTGGGATCAAGATCGCGGTCAGCTGGGCCGACAAGGACCGCGGCCTTCTGGTCGGGCTCCTGGTCGGAGCGCTCACGATCGGCTCGGCGTCGCCGCACCTCTTCGCCTTCCTCGGCGGAGTCGAGTGGCGGCTGATCCTCGGTGCGGCGAGTTCGGCAGCGCTGATCGGCGCTGCCGCCATCCTCTTTGTCCCCATGGGGCGGAATCTCTCTCCGAGCGGCACGTTTGAGCCGCGCATGGCGCTCACCGCACTTCGGGATCCGCCGCTTCGGCTCGCCAATCTCGGCTATCTCGGCCACATGTGGGAGCTTTATGCGATGTGGGCGTGGATCGGCGCTTTCCTCGCCGCGAGTTTCGCGGCCGCGGGCGTTATCGATCCGACCAAGGCGGCATCGATCGCGGCCTTCGCGACCATCGCGATCGGCTTCGCCGGCGCGGTCGGCGGCGGCTTTCTTGCCGATCGAATCGGACGGACGACGCTCACGATGACGGCGATGGCGATGAGCGCGGCCTGCTGCCTCCTTGCCGGCGTTGCCTTCGGCGCGGCGCCGGCGTTGGTCGTGGCTCTTTGCCTCGTGTGGGGCGTCACGGTGATCGCCGACTCGGCGCAGTTTTCGGCGTGCGTCAGCGAATTGTCGCCGCCGGGGCTCACCGGCACGATGCTCACCACGCAAACGGCCGCCGGCTTCGCGCTGACGCTGGTGACGATCCAGCTCATGCCGGTCTGGGTCGGCTGGGTCGGTTGGGAGTGGGCCTTCGCGCCGCTGGCGATCGGGCCGCTGCTGGGGACGTTGGCGATGGCGCGGCTGCGGCGGAATCCGGCGTCCGCGAGGCTCGCGGGCGGCCGCCGATAGGCCGCTCGTCAGGGCCGCCAGAGGTCGAACATGAACTTGCCGAGCAGGAAGAAGAAACCACCCCAGAACAACAAGGTTATGATGATCTCGATGGCGTTCACGGGGTGCTGTTCTTCTTCGGCGCGGGCTTCGGCTTCAGCGTCCCGGCATAGGCGAGGCTCTTCTTCAGCCAGCCGGCGAGCGCCCTGGTGTCGTGCAGCAGCGCGTCCGGCACCCCGACATATTCCTTCGGCGGCGTCCAGGGCCCCGCGTTGAACCGCGTATTGTACTTCTTCATGTAGGCCGCAAAATCCTCCTTCGACAGGCGGATGCCGAGCTGGCCGGTACGTTTGGCGAGCATCGAGTACATGTTGCCGTTGACGGCCGTGTACGGCGCGCCGAAGCCTTCCTTGATCTTGGCGCCCGGCGTTGCCTTCACCGCCTTGAGGTAAGCGACGACAGTCCCGGGCGGCAAGTCGGGGATCTTGGACGCCTTGGCCATCACTAGACCAACATACCAGCCGGCTTCTCGATGTGGTGCCGGAATGCCTTCAACAGTTCGGCACCGACAACGCCGTCGACCGCACGGTGGTCGGTCGCGAGCGTCACGGTCATCATCGTCGCCGATGTCAGCGCGTTCTTTCTCACCACGGCGCGGGGCTCGGCCGTACCAACCGCGAGAATCGAGGATTGCGGCGGATTGATCACCGCGGCGAATTCGCGGATGGCGTACATGCCGAGATTGGAGATCGACGTGACGCCGCCCCGGTACTCCTCGGGGAGAAGCTTCCGCTCCCGCCCGCGCGCCACCAGATCCTTCATCTCATGCGACAGCTCGGACAGTTTCCTTGTGTCCGCGGCGCGGATGATCGGCGTGATCAGCCCGCCGCCGGGGATCGCGACGGCGACGCCGATATCGGCGTGCTTGTGCCGGAGCATGCCGCCTTCCGTCCAAGTGACGTTGGCATCCGGCACTTCCTCCAGCGCCATCGCCATCGCCATCACGATCATGTCGGTGAGCGAGACATGGAATAGCGGCCGGCCGTCGGCGCCGGTGATCGAGGCGGCGTTGATCTCGTGGCGAAGCTCGAGCAGCGCGTCGAGATCGAGATCGGCGGTGAGGTAGAAATGCGGGATCGTCCGCTTCGCGTCGGTCATGCGGCGGGCGATGATCCGCCGCATCTTGTCATGCGGCACGAGCTCGTAGCTGTCCGGCGCGTAGAGGGCGAGGATCGCCTCATCGGATATTTCCGGCGACGGGGCCGCGACGGCGCGCGGGACGGGTGCCCCGCCCGCGGCGCGTGCCGCATCGATGTCGGCCTCTACGACGCGGCCATGCGGCCCGGAGCCCTTGATCGATTTCAGATCGAGGCCGGCTTCGGACGCCAGGCGTCGCGCGAGCGGCGACGCGGCGATCCGGCCGGTGTCGTCTCCGGCGGCCGTGGCCGGCGCCGGCGGTGTGGCCGTGGCCTTGACACCCTTCAGCCGTTGTTCGGGCGGAGCGGCCGCGACGGGCGGATGGGGTATGGCAGCCGCGGCGGTGGCCATTTCCTCGCCCTCGCCGAGGAGAACGGCGATGACCGAGTTGACCTTGACGCCTTCGGTCCCTTCCGGAACCACGATCTTCCCGATGCGGCCATCCTCGATGGCCTCGACCTCCATCGTCGCCTTGTCCGTTTCGATCTCGGCGATGACGTCACCGGCGGAGACTTCGTCGCCCTCCTTCACCAGCCATTTGGCGAGCGCGCCTTCCTCCATGGTCGGCGACAGCGCGGGCATGAGGATATTGGTCGGCATCGCTACGCTCGGTACATCGCCGCCTTCACCGCGTCGACGATCTCCTCCGCCGAGGGCAGCGCAAGCTTTTCCAAATTCGCCGCGTAAGGCATCGGCACGTCCTTGCCGGTGATCCGCATCACCGGCGCGTCGAGCCAGTCGAAAGCCTGCTCCATCAGCTGCGCGGCAATCTCCGAACCGATCGAGCCGATCGGCCAGCCCTCCTCCACCGTAACGCAGCGATGCGTCTTCTTCACCGAGGCGATGACGGCGTCGATGTCGAGCGGCCGGAGCGTCCGAAGGTCGATCACCTCAGCGGAGACGCCCTCGCCTTCAAGCTGCTCGACCGCCTTCTCAACATGCGTCATGCCGATGCCGAAAGAGACAATGGTGACGTTGGCGCCTTCGCGCGCGACGCGCGCCTTGCCGATCGGCACCAGCAGATCCTCGCCCGTCGGCACCGGGAACGAACGGCCGTAGAGAATCTCGTTCTCGAGGAAGATGACCGGATTGGGATCGCGGATCGCCGATTTCAGGAGACCCTTGGCGTCGGCGGCGGTGTAGGGCTGGATCACCTTCAGCCCGGGAATGCGGGCGTACCAGGCGGCGAAGTCCTGGCTGTGCTGTGCGCCAACCCGCGCGGCGGCGCCATTCGGTCCGCGGAAGACGATCGGGACGCTCACCTGCCCGCCGGACATGTAGCGGGTCTTTGCCGCCGAATTGACGATCTGGTCGGTCGCCTGCATCGCGAAATTCCAGGTCATGAACTCGACGACCGGACGGAGGCCGGCGAGCGCCGCGCCGACGCCGAGGCCGGCGAATCCGTGCTCGGTGATCGGCGTGTCGTAGACGCGGTCGGGTCCGAACTCCTCGAGCAGGCCCTGCGTTACCTTGTACGCGCCGTGATATTGCGCGACTTCCTCGCCCAGGATGAATACGTCGGGGTCGCGGCGCATCTCTTCGGCCATCGCGTCGCGAAGCGCTTCGCGGACGGTCTGCTCGGCGACCGCGCGGCTGTCGGCCGATTTCTCCGGCGAGGAGGCGGTGTCCATCACGGCGGAGGTCACGCGGCCTTCGGATCGCTCTGGTGGATGCCGAAGACATTGCCTTCGGTGTCCTTGAAATAGGCCTGCCATCCGACGCCAGGCACCGGCCCCTTGGGCAGCGCATTCGGCACGCCGTGCTTCTCGATTCTGGCTATCGTCGCGTCGATGTCGTCGACGGAAGCGGTGCAGACGAAGGCGATGACCGCCTCGCCGTCGGCCGGCGCGGCGCGCTTCATTATCGCGCCGTTGATTCCGGGCTCGCTGTCAGGGCCGGTGGTCACGAGCCAATAGTCCACCGGTCCGCCCCACTTCTTGATCTGCCAGCCGAAGACGTCGGTGTAGAACATGGCCGCGCGCTCGGGGTCGTCGGCGTGAATCTCGAAATGCGTAATCCGTCCCATCAGAATCCTCTCATACTAGGCCGTCACATCCGTCCACAGCTCGGACGCGGCGGGCTCCGGACTTGCCTCGGCGAAGGCGGCTGCTTCGTCGATGATCTCCCGCACCTCCCGGTCGATCGCCTTCAGATCGTCATCGCCGGCGCGGCCGGAGTCGAGCAAGTGCCGGCGCACATGCTCGATCGGATCGTGCCCCTTGCGCATCAAATCGATCTCGTCGCGTGTCCGGTATTGCGCCGGATCGGACATCGAGTGGCCGCGGTAGCGATAAGTCTCGAGCTCCAGGATGAACGGCCCGTTCCCGGCGCGGCACCACTCGACCGCCTTCACGCCGGCCCCGCGCGCGCTGTGCACGTCCATGCCGTCAACCTTGAGGCCCGGCAAATCGAACGACGCACCGCGCCGCGAGAAATCGGCCTGGGCCGACGTGCGGTGAGACTCCGTTCCCATGGCGTAACGGTTGTTCTCGATGACGTAGATCACCGGCAGCTTCCACAGCCCCGCCATGTTGAACGCCTCATAGACCTGGCCCTGGTTGGCGGCGCCCTCGCCGAAATAGGTGAAG
>CAYOBK010000310.1:0-8113 GCA_964402275.1 uncultured Bauldia sp. | reverse complement strand
GGGACGCTTTGGCGTCGTTCATTTTGGCGCGGACTACCTCGTCACGCAGGACCTGCTGGTCGGATTTGGCGTGCAAGTCGACTGGACGAGCATGACAACGTCGGCAGGAGCCGATGTGAGCGGCACCGGATTCATGATCGGTCCGTATCTGACCGCCCGGCTCGCCGACGAACTCTATTTCGACGCCGCCCTGGCCTGGGGCAGGTCGTTCAACGAGATTAGTCCGCTGGGCACCTACACCGACAGCTTCGAGGGAAGGCGGTGGTTGGTGACGGTGGCTCTGGCCGGGGATTTCTCCCGAGGTGCGTGGACAATACAGCCCGACTTGCGGCTGTCATATTTTCGCGAAACCACCGATGCCTATGTCGACGGCGTCGGCGTCGCTGTCCCGAGCGTCACGGTCGGGGTGGGAGCGATCGAGTTCGCGCCGACCTTCAGTCGTCCGGTTCACTTCCACGACCAGGCCGTCGTCACGCCGTTCATCTCGCTCGGCGGCACCGCGTTCCTGCAGACCGAAACGTCGTCGGCCGGCGCTGCCGACGCCACCGTCGGCCTGCGGCTCCAATTGGAGGTCGGCGCCACGCTTGAAACGGCCAACGGACTGACGGCTTCGGCATCGGTCCACTATGACGGCATGGGCAATGGCCAGCTCGGAGCCTGGGGCGCGTCGGTCCGAATCGGTTTCTCGTTCTGAAAGGTGAATCCGTGAGCGTCATGGAAATGAAGACGGAAAGCCCGGTCGCCGCGCCTTCGTGGGATGCCGGAATTCCCCGGCATGTCGATCTCGTCGACCCTGCGAGAACCAAGGATGCGCTGACCGGAGCCCTCAGCCGACCGATGTTCTTGGGCGCGGCCGAGGCCGCCGCCTGCCTTCGGGCAAGGCGATACGGGCATTCTTTGACCGTCTTTGCATTCGAGCTGGATCGCTATGAGGAGATAACCGCCTCGCTTGGTCAGACGGTCGGCGATCTGATGATAAAGGCGCTTGCATCCCTGTTGCGAACGGCGAAGCGGCCGCACGACACCCTTGGGCGCGCGACCAATTCATCGTTCGCCGTCTTCATCACCGGCTTGAGCGGACCGGAGACTCTTGCCTTCGCGACCAGGATTCAGCGACAGGTTGGTCTCCTGACCAACTGCACCAGCCTGGTCTATCGACGAATGACCGTCAGCGTTGGTATGGCCCATTGTCGGCGGAGTGGCGCCAGGCTGCAGGACCTTGTTCGTCGGGCCGATGAGGCGCTCGGGACGGCGAAGGCGAAGGGGCCGGGGCGGATCGAGTACCGCGGAACGGCCTAGCGCGCGGCGCGAGAATGGCCATGCCCCTGCGATCGGAAGCGACGTTCCGGCTGGCCCTTGAGCGAGGTGCCGAGCTCCGCTGGTCCCCTGGTCAGGGGACCAGGTTCTCCGCGATATCGCCGAGGCCCTGGTAGGTCTCGTCCAGCGCGCCGCCGAGAGCCGTCGCTCCACCGACTATGGCAACGCTGATGAGCGTCGCGATGAGGCCATATTCGATGGCGGTCGCTCCCGACCGGTCTTGCGCGAATCTGACGAGGAGCTTGCGTATTGCCGTCATTACCCTGGCTTTTATCCGTTGGCAGATCGTCGCCATAACTAAACGGTAGGAGTCATTGCGCACTCGTTGACCGATGCGCGAGGATTCTGCGGTCGAATTAGTGGGCACTTCATCATGACGCGTGGCGGTGGCGGGATTCCGGCGGCAAATCCGGATCCTCGCCGGTGGAAGGAGCAAGCCCCGCTGGTCGGATCAAGGCGGGGAGGTTACCAACCCGTTAAGCCGCGGGCGCCCGGCACAATAGCGGCGTCGCCAGTCGATATCGTCGGCGTCGGACCGAATGGGCGAAGGGTGATCCGGATCCAGCGCACTTCCGAGCCGGCCTACGGAAGGCCAGCGTCGCCGGACGACGTGGCACCGCACGCGCAACGAGGTCGGGTCCGCGTCTGATCGGACGCGCGACGATTTATTGGTGCCCAGGGGCGGAATTGAACCACCGACACGCGGATTTTCAGTCCGCTGCTCTACCAACTGAGCTACCTGGGCGAGGGGACGCGAGGCCCCGAAAAGCGGTCGGTTTATAGGCGAGGGTCGCGGCACTGTCTAGGAACCGGCCGCTGCTCCGCGCGGCGGCCGGTCCGCTATTGCGCAAGGCCGTAAAGCAGGCCGATGCCGCCCGCATAGACGAACAGCATCGCCCAGGAATCCACCCCCAATCCGAAGATCTGCCGGTTCCTCTGCTCGAGAAGTCCGACCATCAGGATGCCGGTCAGAAGCAGGGCGAGCAGCGTCGCGGCAATCTCGAACCGCCCGGCCGCGTTGAGGATCGGCGGACCGGCGAGCGCGACGTCGGCGAGGAGGATGATGCCGAGATTGAAGATGTTTGCGCCGAGCACCTCGCCGATCACCAACTCGAAGCGCCGGAGGCGAACGGCGTGGACGGCCGTGCTTATCTCGGGCAGCGAGGTGGCAATGCCGAGCAGCAGCAGCCCGACAAAGCCGGACCCGATCCCGGTCTGCTGGGCGAGCGCATCGGCGGTGCGCGAAAGCGTTATTCCGGCGGCGAACACGACCACGGCGAGGCCCCCCGTCGCCGCGACGAGGCCTCGGAGGCTCCACGCCTCCAACCGCGACTTGCCGAGGACCGGCGTGCCGTAGACCCGCGAGAACTCGTCCGGATCGACGGACCGGTCGGTCCGCCATCGTGCCCGCGTGTCGTAACGCGAAACGAGGCGAAACGAGAAGACTACGAAAGCGAATAGCAGAGCCGCTCCGGCGCCGACCCCGAGGATCGGCATATCGCCGAAGGTGATCGTCAGGGCAAGGATGGCCATCGCGGCCATTCCCAGGGCGCCCATGAGCAGGATCGACGGACCGACGATCACGGCGGTCAGCGCGTGGCGGCGGATCATCGCGTCGGCGAGGACGAGGATCATCAGGTTGAACGCAAGCGATCCGAGGAGGTTGTTGATCGACAACGCCGCGTCGCCGGCGGCGGCCGACGTGACGCTCGCCGAGATCTCGGGCTGGGTGGTGATGGTTCCGAGCAGCAGCATTCCGGCGAAGGCCTGCGCCATGCCCGTCTTGTCGGAAATGGCGTTGGCGACCTGCACGAGCCGCCCGCCCGCGGTCCAGATGACGGCCGCCGCCGCCGCGAAGATGACGGCATTGGTCCAGATCGGAACCGTGGCGAGATCGATGCCGAACATGGGCCTAAGGTGCCGTCGCCGTTCTTGTTGCCTCCGCTCCTGCCGGAATCCGGCGGCCGACGCGCCGCGCGTATCGATCGTCAACGCCCAGATCAGGCCTCGTCCACGACGTTGTTGCGGAGCGTCCCGATACCTTCGATCTCGATTTCGACGATGTCGCCGGCCTTCATATAAAGGCGCGGCTCTCGCTGATATCCGACGCCGGCCGGCGTGCCCGTGGCGATGACGTCGCCGGGGCGAAGCTCGGTGAAGGCGGTGATGTATTCGATCAGCGTCGGCACGTCGAAAACCATGTCGCTGGTGTTGCCGTCCTGAACGACGGCCTGGTTGATGCGCGTTCTCACCGCGAGGCGGCCGGGGTCGGCGATCTCGTCGGCGGTCGTCAGCCAGGGCCCGATCGCCCCGGACCGAACAAAGTTCTTGCCGGCGGTGAACTGGCTGCTGTGACCCTGCCACTCGCGGATGGTGCCATCGTTGAAACAGCTGTATCCGACGACATGATCCAGGGCCTTGTCGCGGCCGACATGGCGCGCGGGCGCGCCGATGATCACCGCCAGCTCGCCCTCATAGTCGAAGCGGTGCGAGACTTTCGGACGCACGAGTGCGTGCAGGTGGCCGACCTGCGCATCGGCAAAGCGGACGAACAGCGTCGGCCTGTCGGGAATCTCGACGCCGATTTCGGCGGCGTGATCCCGGTAATTCAGCCCGACGCAGATGACCTTTTCGGGATTGGGAATAACCGGCAGGAATACGATGTCGGCGAGATCGGCGTCCGGCCGCTCGCCGGCAAAGCGCCGGATATGCTCAATGCCTCCGTCGGTTCGGAGCGCGTCGAGAAGACCCGGCATTGACGGCGTTCTTTTGGCGACGTCGACGACGCCTTCGTCCTTCACGATGCCGAAGGACGGCTGCCCGCCGATCTCGAAGCTCGCCACGCGCACCCGCGCCCCCTCTGCCTGCGCTCGACGCGGCGCTATAGCACTCCTGCCTCGGGCAATCGACCTTCGCCGGAATTAAATATGAGCCTCGTCAGGGCTCGGTCGCTTCCCTGTCGGCGGGGCTCCTCTCCTCTTGCGCCTCCTGACCCGGCGCCGTCGCCAACTGGTCGCGTTCGGCGAGGAGATCGCCGACATAGAACTCGCGCACCAGCACAAAGATCGCGATCGACAGCGGCGCCGCCACGACGATGCCGAGCGCGCCGAAGACGCCACCCAGCGCAACAAAGGACAGCAGCAGCACGACCGGCGGTATGGACACGATGCGGCGCTGCAGCACCGGCGTAATGAGGTTGGCCTCGATCTGCTGGACCGCGACATAAAGCACCACCGTCCAGATCAGTGTCGGGCCGTCGATGCCGACGGCCACCAGGACCGCCGGCAACGCACCGAGGATCGGTCCGATAATCGGCACGAATTCGGTAAGCCCGGCGATAAGTCCAAGCGCCAGTGGCGTCGGAAGCCCTATCGCCGCGGTGCCGAGGCCGACCATCACGCCGACGGCGATCATCGCCAGCAGCTGCGCCTGCAGCCACAGGCGCAGGGCGCGGCCGGTTTCATCGAGGCCATGCTCGATCTTCTCGTGCCAACCGCGGGGAAAGAGCAGAACCAGCCCCCTGCGATAGAGCCCCGGGTCGACGGCAAGAAACACGCCGCTGAAGAGGACGATGACCAGGGTCGCCAGCACGGTCAGCAGTCCGCCGGCGAGCGTCACCACCGTCGACCAGATCCGATCGATGGCTCCGGAGATGGCGTTGGCGATCTCCTGGGCGGTCTCGGGGAGCGTGACGCCGAACACCGTATCGAGCTGGTCGAGCGACTCGGTCAGGCGTGCCACCAGCCGGCCGAGCTGTTCCTGGATGGACGGCCACGCCAGCCAGATCACAACTCCGACGATCGCCACCACGATGAGGCAGGCGAGGGCAAGGGCCACCTTGTGGCCAATTCTGGTGATCCTGCGGATGAAGCGCGTCAAGGCGAGGAGCGCGACCGCGACCAGGACCGCCGCAAAGGCCAGGAGGAGGACCTCCTTCAGATCCCATAGGAGCAGCGCCAGCCCGATGACGACGATCGTGACGATCAGCCGCCGCAGATAGGGCAGCAGGTCTTCTCTTGACTCGGCCCACCCGGGAGCGGGATTCGGATCGTCTTCCATGGACCGTTCGATTGGTTTGGCGGCCGAGCGCCCCGAGACCGGATGCCGCGATGCTCCCAGTCTATCAAGCTTGGCCCGTCACGGGCACCCTATCGTCGCGGCCGGGCGGTAGCATTTCCGGTGGCGAGCCGCGACAATATCACCAATGAGCCGGTTCAAGATTGCCATCGAATATGACGGTAGCCCCTATCTCGGGTGGCAGCGACAGGCCGAAGGCCGCACCGTCCAGGGCGTCATCGAAGAGGCGATACGGCGCCTCTCCGGCGAAACCGTCACGATCCGCGGGGCCGGCCGGACCGACGCCGGCGTCCACGCCTATGGCCAGATCGCCCATTTCGACCTCGCTTCGGGGTTCGATGCCGACACCGTTCGCGATGGCCTCAATGCCCATTTGAGGCCCGAGCCGATCGTCATCCTGTCCGCCGCGTCCGTCTCCGCCGATTTCGACGCCCGTCTGTCGGCGACCGCCCGTCACTATCACTACCGCATCCTCAATCGGCGTTCGCCCCCGGCGGTGGATCGCGGCCGGGTATGGCACGTGCCGCATCCGCTCGACCTTGTCGCGATGCGGCTTGGCGCCGCGGCGCTGGTCGGCAATCACGACTTCACGACGTTCCGCTCGGCCGAATGCCAGGCGAAGTCGCCGGTGAAGACGCTCGACCGGCTGCAAGTCGAGCGCTACGGCGAGGAGCTCTGCGTCGAAGCGTCGGCGCGATCATTCCTGCACAGCCAGGTCCGGTCGATGGTCGGGACGCTCGTCAAGGTCGGCACCGGCGCGTGGCCTGCCGAGCGCGTCGCCGCGGCGCTCGAAGCGCGGGACCGCGCCGAATGCGGTCCGCTCGCGCCGCCGCACGGCCTCTATCTCGTTGCGGTCGACTATTAGCGGGCAGCTGCGAAGTAGTTCTCGATGAAACCGCGATAGATCCGGGTCAGGAGCTCGAGGTCGCTGACCGGCACGCGCTCGTCGATCTGGTGGATCGTCGCATGAACGAGGCCGAATTCGACGACCGGACAATAGGCCTTGATGAAGCGGGCGTCGGACGTCCCGCCGCCGGTGGATCGCTCGGGGATAAGGCCAGTCTCCGCCTCGATCGCGGCGACGAGCGGGTCGATCAGCGATCCGGCGTCGGTGTGGAAGGCCGGGCTGTTGAACCGCTCGAACGCGATCGCATAGCTGCCCCCGGCGCCGGCGCCGTCGAGGATCGCCCGGATACGTCCCGTGATCGTCTCGTAGGACCAGTCGTCGGTGAAGCGGATGTTGAACCGCGCGGTCGCCTGCGCCGGGATGACGTTGAACACCGCGTTGCCGACGTCAACGCTGGTCACTTCGAGGTTGGTCGGCGGAAAGCGGTCGTTGCCGTTGTCGAAGCGCGCATCGGCGAGCGCCTTGGCCAGCGTGAGGAGGCGCGGTACGGGATTGTCCGCCAGGTGCTGGTGCGCGACATGGCCTTGCCTGCCGGCGACTGTAATCGTCCCCGACACGCTGCCGCGGCGCCCGACCTTGATCGTCTCGCCGATTCGCCCCGCGTTGGTCGGCTCACCGACGAGGCAGGCATCGAATCGATGTCCATGTGCCGCCGCCCATTCGAGGAGCTTGACCGTGCCGTTGATCGCCGGGCCTTCCTCGTCGCCGGTGATCAGGAAGCTGAGCCGGCCCTGCCGATCGCCGCCCCTGAGCCAGTCGAGCGCCGCCGTGACGAAGCACGCAATGCCGCCTTTCATGTCGGCGCTGCCGCGGCCATAGACGGCGCCGTCGGCGATCTCGCCGGCAAAGGGAGGATGTGTCCATTTCTCCACCGGCCCCGTCGGCACGACGTCGGTGTGCCCGGCGAAAACGAGATGCGGACCGCCGGCCCCGATCGTCGCGAACAGGTTTTCGACGTCGGGCGTGGCGTCATCCGAGAACACGGGGCGATCGACGAGAAACCCCGCCGGCTTCAGCACGCCTTCAAGCAGCGCCAGCGCGCCGCCTTCCGCCGGCGTTACCGACGGGCAGCGCACGAGATCCCGGAGGAGAGTGGTTGCGTTCAATCGCGTAGGAGCTCGTTGATCGAGGTCTTGGAGCGCGTTCTTTCGTCGACGCGCTTGACGATCACCGCGCAGTAGAGCGACGGACCGGGCGAGCCATCGGGCAGCGGCTTGCCCGGCATCGTGCCGGCGACCACGACCGAATAGGGCGGGACGCGGCCCAGGTGAACCTCGCCGGTCGCGCGGTCGACGATCTTGGTCGACGCGCCGATATAGACGCCCATCGCCAGCACCGAGCCTTCCTCGACGATGACGCCTTCGGCGACTTCGGCGCGCGCGCCGATGAAGCAGTGATCCTCGATGATCACCGGCGCCGCTTGCAGCGGTTCCAGGACGCCGCCGATGCCCGAGCCGCCGGAAAGGTGGACGTTGCGGCCGATCTGCGCGCAGGAGCCGACCGTCGCCCAGCTGTCGATCATCGCTCCGGAAGAAACATGGGCCCCGAGATTGACGAAAGACGGCATCAGCACGGCGCCCGGCGCGATGTAGGCCGAGCGCCGGACAAGGGCGCCCGGCACGGCGCGGAACCCGGCCTTGGCGAACCGGTCGTCGCCCCATCCCTCGAATTTCGAAGTCATCTTGTCGTACCAGAAGCCGCCGCCGGGACCGCCCTCGAACAGCCGGTTGGGCGTCAGCCGGAAATGCAGCAGGATCGCCTTCTTCAGCCACTCATTGACGACCCAGCGGCCGTCGATCTTTTCGGCGACAC
>CAYOBK010000309.1:0-2049 GCA_964402275.1 uncultured Bauldia sp. | reverse complement strand
AACCACGATCACTGGAACGTCTTCCACCATCCTGACAAGTCGAGATGACAGGAGCCAATACGACATTGCTTGATCCCCACCCCATTGAGACGCGATATTCGCGCGTCGCGCGCAACGCCGTCACGGGAAATCCGGACACATCACGGACACCGAAGCTCCGAACGACAGTATGCAAAGGCGTCATATCACTGATCGTATTGGTGGGTGTAACTGGACTCGAACCTGTGACCCGCTGATTAAGAGTCAGCTGCTCTACCAACTGAGCTATACACCCGATCCCGCGGGTTATAGGAACCGCCCCCCCGCCCCGCAAGGCCGCCCGGCCGCGCGGCGAACACGCCTGGCGAACACGGCTGCCGGCGTTCCGCTGGAAAACACCGGCCGGGATTTGCCGCCAGTCCCCTACCCCGTTCCTTCCCGCGAAAGCGGGAATCCAGACCGGAATTGCTGAGCAAAGGACCCTGGGTCCCTGCTTTCGCAGGGACGAGCGGGGTTGTGCCGATCTCACCCGGGTTCGCTCCGCTCGCTTCCGCCCCGCTCGGCCACACCACCCGCTCGGCGGCGCGAACATCGCCGCGGCAAGTCCGCCCGCCGCAGCCCGCGCTCCCTCCCCACAACCGCTGGAAAACGGCGGCCGGCATTTGCGGCCGCCGCTCCGCCCGTGCCATCCTTGCCCGGCAGAACGGCGAACCGGGGGGCGCGTCATTCCCGAAAGCATCACCAACTTCCTGAACGACGCCTGGGATTGGCTGCTGCAATACCTGCCGCGCGTTGCGGGCGCGCTGGCGATCCTCGTCGTCGGCATCATCGTCGCCGGCACTATCGGCCGCGGCGTCGTCCGGCTGATCGACCGCACCGGCAAGCTCGAGCCGACGTTGAAGCCGGTCATCCGCTCGGTCGTCCGCTACGCCATCATCATCATCGTGCTGGTCGCGGCGCTCGGGCAGCTCGGCATCCAGACCGCGTCGATCCTGGCAGCCCTCGGCGGCGCGGCGCTCGCCATCGGCCTCGCGCTGCAGGGGACGCTCGCCAACATCGCCGCCGGGCTTATGTTGCTCTGGCTGCGGCCCTTCCGCGTCGGCGACTATATCGAGACCAGCGCCGTCGCCGGCACCGTCATCGACGTCGATCTGTTCAACACGCAGCTGAGGACCTGGGACGGTATCTACAAATTCGTGCCGAACTCGCAGCTCTGGTCGACCACCATCACCAATTACACCCGCAACCCGACGCGGCTGATCCTGATCGAATTCGGCATCGACTACGAGAACGACATCGGCAAGGCGCGGAAGATCCTTGCCGACTTCGCCGCGAGGCATCCGCAGGTATTGGCCGATCCGCCGGTGCAGGTCGTGCCGCTGACGCTCGGCGACTCCTCGGTCGTGCTGCAGCTCCGCGCCTGGTCGAACACGCCCGAATTCTGGGCGACCCGGTGGGACCTCACCGAGGGCGGCAAGAACGCGCTCGAAGCCGCCGGCCTGACTATCCCGTACCCGCAGCACGTCATCCACTTCGCCGATCCGAGCACCGCGCCGCCGCGCCAGGCGGCGAAACCGCCGGCGCCGCAGCAAAGCACCTCGAGCGACCCCAACCGCCAGGAATCCGGCAACACCTGAACGCCGGTTGCGTCGCTCGAAAAAACGCCGGCGCATGAGGCCGGCGTTTCATCGCCCCGGTCAGGCCGATTTCAGACCGCTTGCAGCGTCCCGGCCGTCGCCTTGCCGCGCCGGGTCATCAGCTTGTTGATGCCCGACACATAGGCCTTCGCCGAGGCCACCATGGTGTCCGGGTCGGCGGCGCGGGCCATCACCATCCGGCCGTCCTCTTCCAGGCGCACCGACACCTCGGCCTGCGCATCGGTACCCTCGGTGACGGCGTGGACCTGATAGAGCGAAAGCCGCGCATTGTGCGGGATAATCGCCTTGATGGCGTTGAATGTCGCGTCGACCGGGCCGTTGCCGGTCGCCTCGCGCGTCTCGTGCCGGCCGCCAACATCGAGCGTGATGATCGCCTTCTGCGGTCCGCCGGTTCCGGCGATGACGGTGAGCG
>CAYOBK010000308.1:0-6560 GCA_964402275.1 uncultured Bauldia sp. | reverse complement strand
ACGCTCGACCGTCTCGGGCCTGAGGCCGCCGAATGCGATTTCTTGCAGCTTGTAGGCGAGCCGGCTTTCGAGGAAGCGGCGATTGTACCGGGGCGGCTCGGAGTCGAAGAGCGACCGCCATTGTTCGCGGAGTTCGGGCGTTGTTGCAGTCTTCAACGCC
Source organism: uncultured Bauldia sp. (assembly GCA_964402275.1). GTDB lineage: Bacteria > Pseudomonadota > Alphaproteobacteria > Rhizobiales > Kaistiaceae > JADLGL01. Next base: position 6,400 of record CAYOBK010000308.1, on the reverse strand, counting down.
GTGAGGCGCGCCAATACGCTGTCGGTCACGTGCCTTCTCCTTTCGGAGCACGACCACCGCTCTTGGTGGGCGAGTAGTCCACGAAACATTCTCCGCCGTCGGCAACTATAGGACTGGACTTTCCGGCACGACGGCGAATGAGGCCGATGGCCAAGATCCCGGCGATCTCGGCAATGCGCTCGGCCGGAGTCATCAGATCGGGGTTCAGCGCATTCGACATCGAACCATCCGAGAGAACGGTTCGATGTCTAGCCTTGCTCAGCGAGATAACAAGCGCACCCAATCGCTTGGCGTAGATCGGAGTACCGGGGCGAAGACAATCCCAGTCCGTCGTTGTGCATAAGCGGCGTGGGCGGAGTCCCAACAGCGACGTTGACTCATGACCTCGCCGGGTCTACGTCGATTCGCATAATGGCGTAGCGTAGCAAACGCCAGAGGGGAGGAATGGTGGCGCGAGCGAAGACATTCGGGCGGGCAATTGCCGACGCCCGAAGGGCCAAGGGACTGAGTCAGAAAGACCTGGCTGGCCTCATACGGAAGGAGGACGGAGGTGCGATCACACCCCAGTACCTCAACGATATCGAACACGACCGACGCAGTCCGACATCGGACGCGCTTATCAGACAGTTCGCCAAGGCACTTGGCGAGCGCGAAGAATATCTGTTCGTCCTGGCGGGCAAGATTCCCGACGACATCAGGCGCAGGGCTGCTGACAAAGACCGGGTGGTCCAGAGCTTCGCTAACTTCCGCAAAGGAATCATCGACCGCTAGTCCGAGGCGACCATCGTGAAGATGGTCCCTGACACCACGCGCCGCTTCGCCGAACGGCCGTATTATGAGCAGGGCGATCTCGACCAGGAGTGCGAGACGCTCCTCGAGGCCTTCCTCCTCAAGCGTTATGGCGAGATCCGGTATCCGGTCAGCACCGACGACCTCACGGTTCTGATCGAGCAGGAAGGGGCTTTCCTAGATTCTTCGGTCGATCTCTCCCGGCACGGAAAGGACGTCGAGGGTATGACCAAGTTCTTCGCAACGGAGGAGCCGGAGGTTTCGATATCCGACCAACTGGCACCCAGGTTTCGCGAGAACCGGCGGCGTTCGACCTTGGCGCATGAGTACGGCCATGTGCATTATCACCGGGCTCTTTGGCAGAGCAAGTTCGAGCATCGACTCTTCGACACCGGCGGCCCGCAGCACCTTGTCTGCCATCGCGATGCCATTCTCGACAGCACGGACTGGATGGAGTGGCAGGCGGGCTATGTCTCAGGGGCGATTCTTATGCCTGCCAAAGCCGCTCGAAGACTCGTGTCGGACATCTGTCAGCAGCGCGGATGGCATGCCGACATAGAGGTGACGTCGCCGGCCGCGTCCGAGATCGTTGCCGCCATTGTCGACACGTTTGCCGTGTCGCAAGAGGCCGCCAGTGTGCGGCTCCAGAAGCTGAAGATGTTGTCGGCGTCGACCGATCAGCTTTCTCTCTTCGAGTAGTCGTAAGCCACGCAACCCACGGACTGCGACGCGACGCGATTGACAACGCCGCAGATGATCCTCATCATCTTCTCCACGTCAATTAGCGGACTGCTTTGCGCAACACTTGGATGCGGCACGCGTGACCACGCAGCACCTCGATCAGGTACAACTGTCCCAGCGATGGCGGCTGAGCCCGCGCACTTTGGAGAAATGGCGAACCCTGAAGAAAGGACCGCCTTGGATCAAGGCCGGCGGTCGGGTGATCTATGCTCTCGCCCACATCGAGGCCTACGAGCGGGCCCACCTGCATCTCACGGACGACGTTTCACCCGACCCGATCACATGACCGCCGTCGTCCTCCCTTTTCCACCATCGCGTCGACGCGATTTTGTCTGGCGCCAGGCCCGGCACATGGCCGAACTCTCACCGGAAGCCGCCGAGCGCCACCTTCAGCGCCAGCTCCGCGTTCAGGGAGAAACCATGTCCCGGCGGAGGATAGCCCCTGCGACGATCGATGCCGAACTCCGCCAACTTGAACGCTCAATTCGCACCGCGCTGTTCAGCGTCCGCCATGGGCAGGTCAGATGACCGCGACAAGACCCCGCCGAAGGACAATGTTCGAAGGCGCCTGGATTGGTCACTTGGCCGAGATGCGGAAGTCACCGGCCTGGCGCGTGCTGAGCCTGTCCGCCCGTCGGGTTCTCGATCGTCTTGAAATCGAGAACGCCGAACATGGCGGCGCCGAAAACGGGCGTCTGATTGTTACCTTCAACCAGTTTGTCGAATTCGGTGTCGATCGGCACGCAATCGCACCGGCCATCCGCGAGCTGGTCGCACTTGGATTCGTCGAGGTGACCGAGCAGGGCTCCGGTGGGAATCGCGAATTCCACCGTCCGAGCCGTTACAGGCTCACGCACTTGAGAACCAAAGACAGGGAGAAGCCCCCGCATGAGTGGCGGCGAGTGAAAACGGATGCTCAGGCGGCGGAGCTCGCCCGAAATGCTCGAGCCGAGCGACCTTTAGTACACCGAAAGCAAAAGTCCGATGTGGGAAAACACACCGTTCCAGTGTGGAAAGCCCGCACCGGGAAAGCCGGAATCCCGGTGTAGGAAACCCACACCACTTACTCCGGTGCGGGAAACCCCCACCACTATCTATATCTCGGGTGGGGAGGACGCCGAGCCGGCCGAGCGCCATCAAGGCGAGCGAGGCCGGCCGAGGAGTGATCGACGCGCGGTCACGCAATTCGGTAAACCTCGCCGCTGCCTGCTTCCCGGAAGAAGTCTACCCGCTCACCGTTCCAATGATAGTCGAGGTGACGGCCCTGAACAGCGTTGCCGCCGAGATCGGGATAAAAGAGGCCGACGCATTGGCTACCTTCGCAGCGGACGCTCGGATAGACTAGGCCGTTGCTGCCCGCTTCTCGCAGCCGTAGGCCGAGCGCTTGGCTCTCGCCATAGTCGAGCGGATCGAGAATGCTGGCGTAGGCTGGATTGCCGCGTAGGTCGTGCATGTCACCAACCACATCCAAGAGGATCTCCCGGAACTGCGATGTCCACCCCTCAGGTTCGTTGGTCCGCGCCATAAACCGTCCGTGATGGTAGGCGGTCTCGAGGAGCGCGACCTCGAACCGGTCGCCGGCGTAAAGAACGCCGAAGGTGCCGTCGCTGAACCGACTTGGTCGATCCTGGCTCATGTGAGTGAAGGGGGCCATCAGGTAGCTTGCACCTGGACCCGCCACTCGACGATCGGGCGGAATGATATCGAGGTTACCAAGAGCCTCCACCAGCCTCGGGTTGGTCTTCATCTCGGCCTGAATGAGAAGCGCCCAGTCTGCGGGATCGGCGATGTCATCGAACAAATCCGCGGGCGGGTACAGGCTTCGGATTATGCGTACCGCGCTCTTCCACGCGATGTGCGCGACGGGAATCGCCGCGATGTCGATCACCAGGCGCCGCGCTCTGCGTCCAAGTAGCGGCGAACGCGCATCAGGTCCGTCAGCTCACCGCCGAGTATGACCTCGAGGGCGCTCCGGCCGCCAAAGGTCCTGTTGGGCGCCTTTATCCAGCCATAGGCGCGGCGTCGATCGGAGAAGACAATCCGCAAGGCCTTATGAATGCCGAGGATAATTGATAGGCGCGCCTTCTGATCGCGGTCGAGCCGCCGGGGCCCGCTGCCCTTCCATCGGCGGTAAGTCCTTAGCGGGAGGTCTAGCAGCACGGCCGACTCCTCGTCAGTCAGGCTCCACAGGCGGAACAGATTGACTGCCGCGCGAAAGGCCGCCGCCCCCTCTTCGTCGCTGAGCGGCGCGCGGGTGAACTCCTTCGGTTCGATGGGAATACGCAGCAGATGCGCCATGGCCTTGTGTCCTTTCAGTCATAAATAGCGCAAACGATGCCAAATGGCAATCCCCAATCCCCTGTCCCCAGTCCCAGTGAGATCCTGGCAGCGCCCCACCAACGGCTACGCAGAGCCGAATTGCTGGGCAAACATCCGCACGCTGATTCGTTGGTGATGTGGTGCATACTGCTTCAAGACAGGCTGATTCCACACGTCTGGCGAAGAAGAGCGTAGTCTATCGCAATCGCGCCGGGTCGAATTATTGTCCATAACGAAGTAGAATCGCTAGGGAGAAATGCGACCACGCCAATAATCCGGACCAAAGAATGCGGTACGACATCCCAGCCGGGTGTGAGCAAACCGACTCAACGCCAACAACCTTCGCCACGCTCCGACCATTCTGGATCGGGGGCGACAAATTCGGATATCTCTACGATGTTCTTGTCGACGGCGAGGTGATTGTCAGCCGCTCCCACGATCCGGAGCATGACACCTGCCGGGCGCTCCTCGCCCAAGGCGTCAAGGGAAAGCTGACGCTGACGAACCTGGCAGGGACACCGCGCTCGTCGATCGACATCGAAACGGGCGCCGAGTGGACCGTCATCGAGGACGAAAAGCGCGGTCTGCTCCTCGTTCGCTACCGAAAGTGGCCGGGAACGTCAGCGGTCCCCTCTGTGAGCGAGGAAACCGTTCCGGGCGATACCGGACTGCCCGCCGCCGCAAACGCCGCTCACAAAGGCGACCGCTGCACCGGGGGGCGTGCCGGTGCAGATCGGTGGGAGACCGACGACGGCTACCCGCATGTCGTCCTTCGCATCGAGAACGATTGGCGGGTCGTCGGCTGTCGCGACGACATGCAGTGGATCTTCCAGAGACGTGCCGGATCAGCCTGGCGCTCGCTCGGCTACTGCCGCAGCAAGACAGGGCTCCGCGCCTTGCTTCACCGGAACAGCCTCGATTCGTCGACCGTTGACGCCTTCCCCGACATGTACCCGGATGGCAAACGCGCAGCGTCGCTCCAGCCTTCGGAGGTAGGCCTCAAGAGCGCGGCTCCAGCCAGACGCGAGACCGAACGAGCATGACGGACCGATTGCTCGCCGTCTGCTATCGCCCGGTCACGGCGCTGATCCCCTATGCCGGCAACGCCCGGACGCATTCGGATGCGCAGGTGGCGGAGATCGCCGCATCGATCCGCGCCTTCGACTTCGTCAATCCGATCCTCGTCGACGGCGCGAACGGAGTCATTGCCGGGCACGGCAGACTGCTGGCCGCCCGGAAGCTCGGCATGACCGAGGTGCCGGTGATCGAGCTCGCCGGAATGAGCGAGGCCGAGAAGAAGGCCTATGTCATCGCCGACAACAAGCTGGCCCTCAATGCCGGCTGGGACCTCGAACTCCTCCGGACCGAGTTCGAGGCGCTGCAAGGCTTGGGCTTCGATCTGTCACTCACCGGCTTCGGCGACGAAGAACTCGCGAGCCTGATGAATGTCGGCATCGCCGGCCTCACCGATCCCGACGACGTTCCCGAACCAGGCGAGACTCCGGTCAGCCGCCTCGGCGACGTCTGGCTCTTGGGCGAGCACCGCCTCGTCTGCGGCGACAGCACCGATCCCGCCGACGTCGGGCGCTGCCTCAACGGCATCACGCCGCATCTGATGGTGACCGATCCGCCCTATGGCGTCCGCTACGATCCTTCGTGGCGCGCTGCCACCGGCTTGGCTGACGGCGCCACCCTCGCCCGCGGCAAGGTGCTCAACGACGACCGCGCCGACTGGCGCGAGGCATGGGACCTCTTTCCCGGCGACGTCGCCTATGTCTGGCACGGTGCATTGCACGGCGCCGAGGTTGCCGAGAGCCTGATCGCTTCCGGCTTCGCCATCCGCTCGCAGATCATCTGGGACAAGGGACGGCTCATCATCGGCCGCGGCGACTACCATTTCCAGCACGAGCCCGCTTACTACGCCGTCCGCAGCGGCAGGACCGGTCACTGGAGCGGCGGCCGGAACCAGACAACCGTGTGGCAGATCCCGCACCGGAGATCGGAGTCGGGTCACGGCACGCAGAAACCGGTCGAGTGCATGAAGCGCCCGATCGAGAACAACTCCTCCCCCGGCCAAGCGGTGTACGAGCCGTTCTCGGGTTCCGGCACCACCATCATCGCCGCCGAGATCACCGGCCGGGTCTGCCACGCCATCGAGCTCAACCCGCTCTACGTCGATGTCGCGATCCGGCGCTGGCAGGCGTTCACTGGCGAGCAGGCATGCCTCGAAGGATCGGGATCGACGTTCGCCGAGGCCACCGACGAACGCGCCACCGAATCTGCCGAGGAAGCAACGGCATGATTCAGTCGCGCCGGATGTCCCTCATCGAGGCGGTCACCAACACCATGGTGGGCTATCTCTTCGCCCTCGTCGTGCAGCTGATAGCCTTCCCGTTGTTCGATCTCGACGTCGACCTTGCAGACAACCGCTCAAACATCCAACAGGCGGGAGCTAACGGCCGACAAAGGGCAAAGGCATCGGCGGCAGCATTCGCTGACAGGGTCATGCCGATCATCGATGCCCTTCGAGCCTCGGGCGTCATAACGCTCG
>CAYOBK010000307.1:0-6074 GCA_964402275.1 uncultured Bauldia sp. | reverse complement strand
GCCACCCATCGCCGTCGCGCGCCGCCCCGCAACCTACAATTACATAAAATAACGGGCTAATGCGAAACAAAAAAGGAGCCGCGCAAAGGCGCGGCTCTTGCAGTTAACAGGGAGGCGTCAAACAGAGTGGACAGGCCACTCGCGATCCAGGTGACTGGACACTTAACAGTAGTGCTCCGTAAAGCTTAACAAGTCGTTAACCGGTTCCGTTAAATGCGCGCTATTCGGCGCTGGGGAACGGCGGCGGCACGAGGACTTATCCCCAGGCCCCTTGCACTCAGCGCTTGAAATGGGCCGCTGCGGCGTCCCGGCTTGCGCGTTTCGCCCTGAGCGCGGCGTCGATCCTCTCGATCTCGGCCTTGAGGACGTCGATCCGCCCCGCGAGCTCCGCCTCCGACAGGCGCGACAGATCCTCGCCGACGCGATGCGGCTCCGGCGGCGGCTTCGGCCGGTCGTCGTCCATGAACGCCATCTCGTCCCCTCCTCGCCCGACAAGCGGAAGCGATGCTAACGCGGCTGTCCCGCCCTTGCCAACCGGTCCGGCCGCGGGCACCTATCGCCGTTCGCGAGGTGGTGGAATGGCCGGATTGCCGGACAGGATAACGGCGGTTGCGATCCGGGAACCCGGCGGCCCGGAGGTCCTGACACCGGTCGAACTGCCGTTGCCGAGGCCGGGACCGGACGAGATTCTCGTCCGGGTCGCGGCCGCCGGCGTCAACCGGCCCGACGTCGCCCAGCGCAGCGGCAGTTACCCGCCGCCACCCGGCGTCACCGACATACCCGGCCTCGAGATCGCCGGCGAAGTGGCCGCGATCGGCCGCTCGGTGCGCGGCATCGCCGTCGGCGACAAGGTGACCGCACTCGTCCCCGGCGGCGGCTATGCCGAATATTGCCTCGCCGACCACCGCAGCGCGCTGCCGGCGCCGGCCGGCCTGACCATGACCGAGGCAGCGGCGCTCCCCGAGACCTTCTTCACGGTGTGGTCGAACGTCTTCGATCTCGGCCGTTTGCAGTCCGGCGAGACCTTGCTCGTCCATGGCGGCGCGTCGGGGATCGGCACCGCCGCAATCCAGCTCGCCAAGGCGCTCGGCGCGACCGTGATCGTCACCGCCGGGAGCGATGAGAAATGCGCTGCCTGCCGCGCGCTCGGCGCCGATCTCGCGGTCAACTACCGGACCGGGGATTTCGTCGCCGCGGTCAAGGAGTTCGCCGGCGGCGCCGACGTCATTCTCGACATGGTCGGCGGCGATTATGTCGCGCGGAACTACCGCGCCGCCGCCGAGGACGGGCGCATCGTCCAGATCGCGACGATCGCCGGCGCGAGGGCGGAGGTCGAGCTGTGGCCGCTGATGCGCAAGCGGCTAACGCATACCGGCTCGCTGCTCCGGCCGCGGTCGGCCGAATTCAAGGGAGCGATCGCCGAGCGCCTGAAGGCAAAGGTCTGGCCGCTGATCGAATCCGGCGGCATCCGGCCGGTGATCGATTCCGCCTTCCCGCTGCGCGCCGCCGCCGATGCGCATCGCCGCATCGAGGCTCCCGATCATTTCGGCAAGATCGTCCTCGAAGTCGGCGGCACATAGCCTTGGACGTTTGCCATCGCCGGTCGGCCTGCCTATATTGTCGCCATCCCCATGCATTAGTCTCGAACGGCTGGGGCTCCCCGGAAACGGCGGAGCAGCGAGGAAACCCTTTATGCCCACGACGCTTTTGATGCCGAAAGCGACCGCCGTCTGGCTGGTCGACAATACGGCGCTTTCCTTCCAGCAGATCGCCGATTTCTGCTCGCTTCATCCGTTGGAGGTGAAGGCGATCGCCAACGGCGACTCCGCTACCATGATCAAGGGCCTCGATCCGGTCGGCACCGGCCAGCTCAGCCGCGAGGAAATCGAGAAGGGCGAGGCGGATCACGGCTACAGGCTAAAGGTCGCCGACCCCAAGGTCAGGGTGCCGACCGCCAAGCGGAAGGGGCCGCGCTACACGCCGGTGTCGCGGCGGCAGGACCGGCCGAACGCCGTGCTTTGGCTGCTCCGCTATCACCCCGAATTGAAGGATTCGCAGATCGCGCGCCTCGTCGGCACCACCAAGCCGACCATCAATAACATCCGCGATCGCACCCATTGGAACTCGAGCAACCTCCAGCCGATCGATCCGGTCGCCCTGGGCCTCTGCTCGCAGATCGACCTCGACATGGAGGTCGAACGCGCCGCCAAGGCGGCCGGGACGCCGTCGCCGCCGGCCGAGCCGGGCTCGACGCTCCTCCCCGCCGATCAGACCACGGGCCGCGCCATGACGACCCCGGAGCCGAGCGAGGCCGGCGAGGCCAGGGAGGCCGACCTCGATGCCGATGCCGTCTTCGCCAAGCTGAAGTCGATGAAGAGCGCCAAGCCCGAAGGCGATGACGGCGACCGCTAGGCAAACGGAGCGGCCGTCCCGTAGCTGAGCCAAGCCGCGCCGTCGCCAAGGCTGCCCCAACGCTGTTGGTCTCCCACTGCAGGGTGAGACGCGCTCGGCGGCAGGCTCACATGGCGGCCGCGTCGTCCCGGTTTATCGGCGGCAGCGGCGGGATTTGCGCCTCGGTGATGTCCGTGGGCAGTCCAACCAATAGCCGGTCCACCCAACCGCGCCGACCGTCCGGCCCGAAACGGATCTCGCACCAGTTCAAATCGCATCCGACGATCAGGATCTCGCTCCCCGCCCTGACGCTGGTTGCAACCTGGCGATCCTCGAACGGGCTGTCATAGATCCTCAGCCACGCGACGGCCGTGGCGGTGAAGGGACCAACGTTGGCACCCCTTGCGTCCCCGTCAGTGCGTGGCGGCAACATGTCCCCGTCGACGAAGTCCCGATGAATCCATCCATGCCTCCCGTCGGCGATCACATGGCACCAGCGGTCGCATTCGATGACCTGCACGGCGACCCCGGCTCCGACGACCATCAAGACATCGGCACCGTTCTCTGGTCCCGCCCGCAGATTGACCCAGGCGGTGGTGACGGCCGGCGTCGGCACCGGAATGATCGTCGTTTCGACAACGACCGCAGCGCCCGCTGAAGCCTCTTCGACGGCCGCAGCGGCCTGGTTCCCTAGGTCTTCCCCGCCGGGTCGATGACCGAGAGGCTCACCTGCCTCGACGCGGCGGTCGCCGGCCACGGGTCCGCCCGCCATGGCGGCGAGCGCCGGCAGAACCGCGAAAGGATCAAAGCCGTTGGATGCGCGCGGGTCGATCCCCTCAGCGCCCGGCGCGAATACCGGCAGATCGCCGGCAGGTGCACCGACGAGTGGCTCACGCTCGGCGAGCGCATTCCCGCCCGCTTCTGCGGTCGCAACCGCGGGCAATGGGTTCTCGATGGGAGGCGTGACCGCGGGCTCTCCGGTCGATTGCAGAGCGAGCGCGATACCGGCGGCGGCAAGCAAGGACGCGGCCGTACCGCCGAGATAATAGTGACGGATCTTCCCGACTGTGCGGGGTTCGGCAGCCGGCTTAGCATCCGCTTCCTCGCGGCCGTGCCAGAAGCCGGGCTCGGATGCCTGGTCGGTCGAAACGTCGCGAGGCGCGTTGGACTGGTCCGCGAAGATCAGCGGCTGACCGTCGATCCCCGACTCGTCCGGTTCTCGCTCCGCCTCCTCCGGTTCTCCCTGGTCCTCCGCAAATACCGGGAAAGGTGGGGCGACGGCACCGGCATTCGCCGGTTCGGGATCACCGGATATGCCGGCTCCGAACGCCTGATCCAATTCGTCGATCAGGCGATCGATGGTGAGGCCCTGATCTTCGACCCGCGGCGACGGCCTGATCGGTGGGAACGATGGGCCGGCGATGGAGGCGACACGGACGGGTACGGACTCGTCCTCCTCCGGGGTCCGCGCCGTGTCGTCAACCTTCCATTCCCATTGGCGAGCCGGATTTCGGTTCACCGTTGGCTTGAGAGCGTGCATTTCGGCAACCCTTTCGCAGTTGCACGCCCCGAACGAATAGACAATCGCACTGGTGCCCAGGCCCTGCCTGTTGCACCTCCAACAATCCGATCGGTGGCGTCTGCCCCCCGCCCCGAGGCCATCTTGCGAATCAGTTGCGCTCGACGTCGGCAAGCCGAAAGCGCGAATGTGGTCGTTCTGCGGCAGAACGCCGGCACTCGGCCAGCTAGCGCTGTTCGCGACATCGGTGATTGCCGGTCAGACCGAACTAACACCGTTCGGCGACCTGACCCCACTAACGTTGGAGCGACGAGAGTCTGCCGGCAGTTCCCGGCCGCAACGCGAACACATGACGCTCTCTTCAGCCGCGCTATCCCACGTTATCCACAGGCGCCTCCTGCTCGGCCCGGCCTTGCCATAGCGGCGCCGCAATCGGCCCCAGCCTCGCGTAAAGGCAAGAGCGGGAGAACGAATCATGCGCGGAATTGATGCCATTTTCGCCGCCGCTGGCGAGGCGATGCAGCCCTTTCTGCAGGAGGCTTTTGAAGCCGGCAAGGCGGTCGGCCGCCAGGAGGCGATAGCGGAGTTCAAGGCGAAGATTGCCGCCGTTTGGGACGACGGTACGAACGACGCCGTATCGAACCGGAGCGGCGCGATCGCCGCGGCGGTACGCAAGCTCGAACAGCATCGCGAGAAGCCGCGACCGCATCCGGGCCAGCCATTTGGCGACCTGAGAACGGCGGGCCCGTAGCGGCTGACGACGTGGCGCGCGACCGCCACTCCGCCTGATCGATCTGATCGAGGGCTAGTCGCTTGTCCAAATGCAAACGCCGCGGGAAGGTCCGCGGCGTTTGTCAGAATTCCATGTCTTCCTGATCGTCAGTGTAGGGTCGCCGCGCTTTTGATGCGCGTGATCTCGTCCTTCACATGCAGCTTGCGTCGCTTGAGCTCGCTGAGTTCGAGCGGATCCGTGCTCGGATGACTCTTCGCTTCGTCCAGTTGCCTTTCGAGGTCGGCATGGCGTCGTTCAAGCTCGCTCAGATGCGACTCTGTCGACATAGGAAGATGCCTCCATGTTGTTGATAGCCATCGAGTGTACACCTGCCTGTCACATGCGCAAGCTCATCGAATCGGCATCCCCGCTGTTCACGATCGTTAACGGCGGCGGATAAGCGTTTGGCGCAAATGCAGTTATTCGACGTGCCTAACGCGTCGCCGAGCCTGCCTTCCGTTGTGCTATAATCACAATTGTTCGTGGTTCTAAGCAGACCGGCAAGCGCCCCGGTCGAGGTCTGGTTATGGACGCAGAAGACGAACGCGCCCTGCGCAAGGAATTGGAAAGGCTGCGGCAGAAGCATCGCGAACTCGCAGCGACGATCGACCGGCTGGCCGAAACCGACCGCACCGATCCGGTGCAATTGCAGCTCCTGAAGAAGCAGAAACTCGCCCTCAAAGACCGAATCGCCGAAGTCGAGAATCGCCTTCTGCCCGATATCATCGCCTGAAGCCTCCGCTTGCTCCCCCGCGGTCCCCGCCTATAATCGCGCGCTTTTCCGCCGGAGACCTGCCTCCATGGCCGAATCGCTCGCCGCCCCCGTCGCCATCGTCATGGGGAGCCAGTCCGACTGGTCAACGCTGGTGCATGCCGCCGACACGCTCGACACGCTCGAAATCGGCCACGAATCGCTGATCGTCTCGGCCCATCGCACTCCGGACCGCCTCGCAGAATTCGCCAAGGGCGCCAGGCGGGCCGGCCGGAAGGTGATCATCGCCGGCGCCGGCGGCGCCGCGCATCTGCCCGGCATGGTGGCATCGCTGACGCCGCTCCCCGTCCTCGGCGTCCCGATCACCACCGAGGCGCTCTCGGGCCAGGACAGCCTTTACTCGATCGTGCAGATGCCGGCCGGGGTTCCGGTCGGGACGCTCGCGATCGGCCGGCCGGGCGCGGTCAACGCCGCTCTCCTCGCCGCCGCGATCCTTGCCCTCGGCGACCCGGCCCTCGCCCGGCGTCTTGACGACTGGCGGGCGGCGCAGACCGCGGCGGTCGCCGAGCATCCGGCCACGTGACACCCGACGGCCCGCTCCCGCCGGGTTCCACCATCGGCATCCTCGGCGGCGGCCAGCTCGGCCGCATGCTGGCGATGGCAGCGGCGGAGCTCGGCTT
>CAYOBK010000306.1:0-9754 GCA_964402275.1 uncultured Bauldia sp. | reverse complement strand
TCACGGAGTTCAAGCGCCTGGTCAACGATGTCCAGAAGGGCGACCGCGAAGCAGGAAAAGCGAAGAAGGAAATGATTGAGGCCAATTTGCGCCTGGTGATTTCCATCGCCAAGAAATACGCCAATCGCGGCCTGCAGTTTCTGGATTTAATCCAGGAGGGCAATATCGGCCTGATGAAGGCGGTGGACAAGTTCGAGTATCGCCGCGGCTACAAGTTCTCGACCTATGCCACATGGTGGATCAGGCAGGCGATCACGCGTTCGATCGCCGACCAGGCCCGCACCATCCGCATTCCGGTGCACATGATCGAGACGATCAACAAGATCGTGCGCACCTCGCGCCAGATGCTGCACGAGATCGGCCGCGAGCCGACGCCGGAGGAGCTCGCCGAGAAGCTGGCGATGCCGCTGGAGAAAGTGCGGAAGGTGCTGAAGATCGCCAAGGAGCCGATCAGCCTCGAGACGCCGATCGGCGACGAGGAGGATTCCCATCTCGGCGATTTCATCGAGGACAAGAACGCGGTGCTGCCGATCGACGCCGCGATCCAGTCGAACCTCCGCGAGACGACGACGCGGGTTCTCGCCTCGCTCACCCCGCGCGAGGAGCGGGTGCTCAGGATGCGCTTCGGCATCGGCATGAACACCGACCACACGCTGGAGGAAGTCGGCCAGCAATTCTCGGTGACGCGCGAACGCATCCGCCAGATCGAGGCGAAGGCCTTGCGCAAGCTGAAGCACCCGAGCCGGAGCCGGAAGCTCAGAAGTTTCCTCGACAACTAAGCCGAATCCCGCGAGGCGATCCGATGGCGCTGATCCGACATTTCGAGGAGAAGGCCATGGAGCGCAGCTCGCTCCATGAAGAGATCGAGGCCACGTACACGACGTTCGAACGGGACGGCCGTGTCCTACTGCAGATCGACAGCTACGGAACCAACCACCGCGAAATTCGTGGCAAGAAGAGCCAATCGATTCAGCTCGACCGAGTTGGGGCCGAACAGCTATTCGGCATCCTCAAGAGGGCGTTCTCGCTCAAATAAACTACGAACGCAGCCGCCGAATCGAGGCGAGGGCCTTGCTCAAGCTGAAGCACCCGTCATGGTCGCCGAAGCTCCGCTTCTTGACCAATTAGACCAAGAAGCCGCAGCACCATGGCTACTTATGCCTTGCCCTCGCCGAAAAGCGCTTGTTGGACTTGTTCGCGCCGACGCGAGACACCTGGCAGCGGCGTTTGGTTAATCGCCGAAATATCAGCTACCACCCGGGTCATATGATGATTCATATTAGCGCGACGCCAGTCCGTTGCGGTCCCAGGTCCAACGCGATTTGCTGCGAGGTCTGCGATTTGCTCATCTCCACGGGAAAAGAGCTCACCCGCGAAATCGGGCGCACGAGCTATCCGACGCGCCACTTCAAATATTGATCCATCGTGGCCCTCATTGCGCTCACCGCCGCGCACCACGCGCCAGCCCTCAGTGGTCGCGTAACGCAAGTGTTTGACCGCACGGCCACCCGGTTCAAATCTCACCGCGCCATGGTCAGCTCCATAGTCTCCAAAGACAATGCCGGCTCGATCTGCGTCGCTGTGCATCTCGCGAAGCGAGAGCCAACTCAGCCATTCCAACCGCTCAATCATCACTTCGCTATTTGGCTTCGCAGGGTTTTCCCTAGGGTAATTTGACCCAAGAACGACTATCCCTTGCCATTTTGCAAGACCTTGTAACAACGTCGTCCAGTAGTCTGAAAACGTAGCCATGTCGCCCGCATTCCCAAAATGTCCGACTGCAAGATCCAATTGAATAACTACTTGTTGTGAGTCCACTGACAACTTGGACAGGAGCGCATTGAGGCGCTCGGTCAGCGCCATCTCATCCAGGTCGGACAGCGTCAACCGTATCGCAACATCACAACCCGATGTTCGGACGTAGTTGCGGAATCCCTCGAGTCGCTGGGCATCAATGTTGATGGGGATCACCGGGATTGCATTCGTTCCCGATCGAGCGCCGTACTCTAGAAACTCGCGTACCCAATCTGTGGTCCTCTCTCCACGGACGGGAACGAACCTCAGGTCAACTAAGCATGGACGAGGCCCCCAGTGCATAAGTATGCGCTGGTTGTGCACGCTGATGACTTCATCGAGCGCAAGAGGTCTCCCCTTCTCTTGGTCAACGTGTTTCGGCGGAGGAACCAACAGACACGGAAGAATGAACTCCTTGACCGCATCATCTAGGTAGCCAATTGACTCATACTCGGCCCGCTTTCCGCGTAGGGATGGAACGTACCATCGACCGTCGATGGTCGACATTATGGTCTCCTATTCTAATTGTGGTCTATCAATTGTCGCCGAACGTTCCCCTGACCGACAAGATCAGAGAATAGCCGATAGTCGTTTCGTTCTCGCCTAACGCGGCCAGCAACGATCGCCACGCCGATACCTCGTTGTGCTGCAAATCGTTTCAGCAGGTCAGCCGATTTTGAAAACCGGGCTGGCGCTGAAGCCCAGACCTCGTCTGGTATCAGAATACCCTGCGCGAAAGCGTCTGCTTCCGCCTCTATTGCTTCATCCGTTGACAAGTCAAGATCATCAAATATCCCTCCCAACAGATATGAACCGGAATGCAAGAAAACGTGGCCGAGCTCGTGCAGCAACGTGAACCAATAATTGTCTTGCCGGTCATGTCGATGAGTTAGTCCGATCACAGGAGTTCCGTCGTCCAACATGAGCGCAGAGCCGTCAAGCGCCATGGTAGGAAGTTGCATTTCAGAAACTGCTATCACGCCGTTGGCAGCGAGCATTCGTACCGCTTGACGTGGTCCATCATCAAACTTGCTTAGGCTTACAAGCTCAGGAAGCCAACTCAAGTCGAGCAAATCAAAGTGCCCCGAGAGTACGTCTTTTTGAGAGCTAGCAACATCAGCAACCCGGGCAGCCCAAAGTCGCGTCGCCGGATTAACATTCGCTCGATCCTTTCGAGTTCGCCGGTATAGCAAACCACCGTTGAGCAGATCACTTGATTGTCGAAGAAATGCTCCAACGTCATCCCGAAAGGAGGTTCCGGTCACCGCCACCCACCCTCGATCCCGCACCGCCGAAAGAACCTTCTGATCGATCGATCCTTGATCTAGGTCTGACGGAGCGTCTCGGCTCGAATTGACAAAAGTCGGAGTTAGCTCGACGCCAAGAACATCTAAAACGCGTCGATACCGGTTCAAACTAATGCCGGAATAGCGCTCGCTTTCGTACCTCTGAATCTGTTGCTCCTTCAGACCAAGTCGCTCCGCCAGATCACGTTGTGACATGCCGGCAAACGTTCTGGCCAAGATGGGCAATATCCCCAACTCGTGTGTCTCAAGGACTGTTGAACACGAGCCTGAAGCAAGTTCTTCAAAGGTCTCGATTTCGGTTTGGACCCTCCGAAGCTCCGTTTTCAACGCACGCCGTCGCGCGTCGTTAACCAATGGCGCCAGGCCCAATCCGAGGTCGGCCAGCAAGGTCTTTTCATCAAGCGCGGTCTTGATCTGCGCCCGACGCGCCGTTGCTTCGCGAAATTCTCGCTTGCTCAGAATCGCCATCGTGGACGGGCTACCACAACATATATGTTGTGTATAGCCCCCCCTTTCTTTCTTTCGGGGCGGAAATGCCGCCTGATCTGCGTGACCTGAGGCGGCTGCAGGAGCCGCCCTTACGTTTACCCCAGCTCGCGCGCGAGGCTGCCGAATGCGAAGGCAATGATGCTAATCGCCGTCGGCGTCGGAGTGCTGATCGCCGCGATCCTCGCGGTCGGCTTCTCCTTCCCGCTCCAAGCCTTCGATCTCCTCGTGCCGAAGGACCGCGGCGGGCGGGTGCTCCTCCGCGGCGCGGCTCGACGGGGCGGAGTGACGGCGCGCGTCGCGTGGCGTGGAGCCACCCGCGCAACACCCGCGGACCGTAAGCGCAACCCTCTCTTGTCGCGTCGGCGATTTGCTGCGCAGATTAGGATCCCCGATCGGGGTCGGGGGCAGGCGCGACATTCTCCCTCATCGGGGACAGAAGGAGTTGAACGCCCGTGGCGTGGTACGACAACGGCGCAAGCCGCATCTACTACGAGGAGTCGGGGGCGGGCGATCCGGTGCTGCTGCTGCCCGGGTGGGGCGGATCGATCGGCGAGCTGTCACCGCTCCGCGAAGCGTTGGCACCGGACTACCGTGTGATCGCCGCCGATTTGCCTGGGTCGGGCAAGTCCGGCCCGCAGCCGCGTACCTACGCGCCAACCTACTATCATGACGACGCCGCCCTGTTCCTCGCGATGCTGAGCGCGATCGACGCCGCGCCGGCGCATCTGATCGGCTTCAGCGACGGCGGCGAATACGCGCTGCTGATGGCGGCCACCGCGCCCGGCGTTGTGCGCTCGGTGGCGACCTGGGGGGCGGCCGGCACGCTCGGCGACAACCCGGCGATGGCCGATCCGATGATCACCGTCATCGACGACCCGATTCCGCCGATGGCCCGCTTCTCGGCGTTCATGAAGGCAACCTATGGCGAGCCGAATGCGCGGGTGATGGCGGAGAGCGCGGCGAAATCATTCCGCGCAATCATGGAGGCGGGCGGCGACATCAGCCGTTCGCGCGCGGCCAGCATCGCCGTCCCGGCGCTTCTCATCGCCGGCGAGGACGATTTCCTTGCCACGCCCGCACTCGTGTCCGACATGGCAGGCGCCATCCCGAACGGCGAGTTCGCCGTGGCGAAAAATGCAGGCCACCCCGTGCACCACGAACAGCCGGAATGGCTTGTCGAGACGATCGCCGGCTGGCTGGCCAAACAGTAGCGAACGGGCCGGCGCCGCCTGGCGCGAACCGCCGCCCGCTACATTCCGGGGATCGGCGTCATCTCCAGCACGTCGACCGAGTTCTTCGGATCCTTGAGGTGCGGATGGCCCTTCAGCATCGCCTTGGCGGCGCCGAGATCCTTCGCCTCGATGATCGAATAGCCGTTGACGTCGGCCGGCTTCGCGCCGGCGCCGTTGCCCGAGACATTGCCGCCCGGCATCAGCGGCGTCCCGCCGTCCTGCATCGCCTTGCCGACCTTGCCGAACCAGGCGTTCCATTCGTCCATGACGGCCTTGCCCATCGCGGGATCGACATTCGCCATGTCGGGCATCGGCCCGCGGTAGAGCAGCATAAACTTCGGCATATTTGCCTCCCTGGTTAATTCACTCCGATGTTCATTGCCGGCGCATTCACGGTCAAGCGAACGCCGGCGCGCTCACGCGCTTGTGCGGTCAACGCGCGGCGGCCCGTTCAGGTTTCGAACGGCACCGGCTTCAGCGCGTAAATGTCGATGGCGTAATTGCCCTTCCCCTCCGACAGGAAGGAGTGGCTCTCGGCGAGCTTCCGCGCATGCGCGAGATCGCCGGCCTCGATGATCGAATAGCCGGACGATGCGGCGGCGCTCCGCGTCTTGCCGTTGTCGACCAGCGACGTCGACTCGCCGAACGGCGCGCCGATGTCGAGGAGCGCCGGGCCGACCTTCTTCATCCACGCCTGCCAGCGGTCGAGCACCGCCTTCCCCTCCGCCGGCGTCATCGCCGAAAGGTCCGTCGGCTCGCCCCGGTAAACCAACATGAATCGCGACATCGTTTGACCCTTTCATTAATTGACGCATCTGTTTAATACGCTGAGAAAGAACGGTCAAACGTCCAACTATCACGTGGCCGTGAGCACGCGCGATGCTGCCGGAGCGGCGACGGTCAGCCTTCGGCGAGCGCCGTCAGCGCCGTTCTCGTGGCTTCGTCGAAGAGCCCGTCGGGCTTGCCGGCGAGCAAACCCTGCCCGATCAGGAACGCCTCGATCGCCCGCCGCACCGCCGCAGCGTGATCCTCGGCGCGCAGGGCGAACTCCTCGAGCGCCGCCTGGCTGCCGGCCGCCAGCGCCTCGACATAATAGCGCGCCGCCTCGTCGTGGTCGGCGGGAACACCGCGGCCCGCCTCATAGAGAAGCCCGAGATCGAGGAGCGCATCCGCCTCGCCCGCCGCCGCCGCCTCCTCCCACAGCGCGCGGGCCGTGCCGAAATCCTGCTCGACGCCGAGGCCCTCGTCGAAGAAATGGCCGAGCCGGACGAGCGCATAGGGCATTGCGCCGGTGAGCGCCGATTGCGCGTACCAGTTCGCCGCAGCGGCAAAGTCCTGCGCGACGTCGACGCCCTGTTCGTGGATTCGACCGAGCGCAAACATCGAGACAGGATCGCCGGCCGCGGCGCCGCGCTCATACCAGCCGCGCGAGACATCGTGATCGACGGCAACGCCGAGCCCGTTCTCATGCATCCAGCCGAGGCTCGCCATCGCGATGCCGAGCCCCTGCCCGGCGGCGCGCTCATACCATTCCAGCGCCGCCGCATAGTCCGCCTCGCCGCCGTCGCCGCGCTCGAGCATGTCGCCGAGCGCCTGCATCGACAGAACATCGCCGCGCAGCGCCGCGCGCTCATACCAGTAGCGCGCCTCCACCGGATCGGGATCGACGCCGCGGCCCTGGTCGAACCGAAAGGCGATCGCGCCGATGGCGGCGGCGTTGCCGGCCTCGGCGGCGCGGCCGAACCAGCGGCCGGATTCGTCGAGATCGAAGGCGACGCCGAGACCCTGGTCGTGAAGATAGCCGAGCTGCAGCATGCCGTCGCTGTTCCCGGCCTCGGCCGCCCGCAAATACCACTCGGCGGCACGCTCGTAGCTTTGGGTGACGGCGACGCCGAGCTGATAGTTGAGCCCGACCATCGTCATCGCCTGGGCGCTGCCGAGCTCGGCGGCGCGGAGCGCGGCCTGATGCGCATCGTCGTTCCGGCCGGCCTCGGCGGCGACGCGCGCGAACTGATAGTGCATGCGCCGGTCGTCGGGATTGAGGTCGGCGGCAAGGCGGCAGGCATCGAGCGCCGCGCGCGTGTTCCGCCGCAGCGCGGCGTCGGACACCGGCGCGACTCCTTCCGGCCGGTCGAGGTCGTACTCATAGGCGGCGTAGCGGTCGCACTCGGCGACTGCCGCCGCGGCCGGATCGGCGTCCGGCGGCGGCGCGATGACCGGCGCCGCCGGCGGCGCCAGCATCGCGAGATCGGCGCCCTGCGGCCGCTCCTCGCGGAGCTTGTTGAGCGCCGCCCGCGCGAGATCGGCGTAAAGACCGGTCGCGTAATAGCGGAGGAACGTCTCCCAGGCTTCGATCGTGTCGATCGCCAGCGCCGCCTGATACGCCGCGGCGATGTTGCCGGGCTCGTTGGCGACCGCCAGCTGCGGCTGCACCGGAACGGGCGGCGCGCCGGCGGCGATGAAGTAGATCTCCTCGCGGCCGAGCGAAGCGTAGACGATCGGCTCCTGCGCGCCGCCGGTCGCTTCCATCACGTCGTCGCGCACCCGGCGGAAAACGAAGCTGATCTCGAGCCCCGGCGTTTCGAGATGTTGGAGGAGGGCAATGGTGAACGGGCTGTGCTCGCCGTCGCCGTCATCCGCCGTGGTGCCTTCGCGAGCGGCGTAGGCGATCATCGTCGAGCCGCCCGGCTCGACCCGCGCCAGCCCCCGCCCGATCGAGCGCGTCGCGCCGGTCATCTCCATTTGCGCCGCGAACGGATTGTCGCGGCAGGCGTCGAGGATGATGAGCCGGAGCGCGCCCGCCTGCTCGATGGCGGTGATCACCCGGTCGAGCGGCACGGTCTCGTCGAGGACATGCGTGTCGCGCTTCAATTGGGCATCGATCGGGATGAGGTAGTTGACGCCGTCGATCTCGATGCCGTGGCCGGCGTAGAACACCACCGCCATCTCGGCGGTGGCGACCTCCAGCTCGAAATCCTGCAGCGCCCGGCGGATGCCGGCATAATCGAGGTCGAGCCCGATCGTGACGTCGAAGCCGAGCCTTTCGAGCGCTTCGCCGATCGCAGTCGCATCGCTCGCGGGATTCGGCAGGAGACCCACGGCCTGGTAATTGGAATTGCCGATGACGAGCGCGACCCGGGCCCCGCCGGATTCCTGCGCCGCCGCGGTCCCGGCCGAAAGCAGGAGCAGGATGACCGCGGCCCGTCCGACCCAACGCGCTGCATCGTCCAGGAACGGCAACGGTCACCCCTCACACGCTCGATATGGCGGTTTCGGGGTGATTATATCGGGCGGCCGGGGGGCGACAAGGAGCCGCCCCGCGGCCGTCCCTTAATCTATTCGGGCGCGATCTCGAAGGTCAGCGTGGCGTTGGCGGTGATCGCCTGCTCGCCGCCCATGACCGGCACGGCGATCGCCGCCCGCGCTTCGAACATCGGCTGGACATTGGCATAGGCCGAGACGGTGAGCACCCGCACCAGGCGCACGCCGGCCGCCGCCGCCATCAGCTCGGCGCGCCGCCGGGCGTCGGCGATCGCCGCCTCCGTCGCCGCATCCTGGAGCGGCCGCGGATCGGCGAAGTCGAAACGGATGCCGTTGATCTGGTTGGCACCGGCGGCCACGACCTCGTTGAGGATACCGCCGGACGCCTTGATGCCGCGGATGCGGACGGTCACCTGGTTGCTGACATTGTAGCCGGTGATCAGCTGCGGCTGACCATCCCCGCGCTGGGTGGAGTAGATCGGGCTGATGGAGAAACCCGAGGTCTGGACGTCGGCGGGGTCGACGCCGGCGGCAAGGATCGCATCGATCACGCGCTCCATGTCGGCGCTGTTGGCCGCGAGCGCCGCGGCCGGCGTGTCGCCGCGCGTGGTGACGCCGATGGTAACGATGGCGGTGTCGGGCTCGGCGAAGACCTGCCCGGTGCCGTCGGCGGTGAGCGTCGCGAGCTGCGGGGTCTCCTGCGCCGCCGCCGGCGCGGCCGCGAAGGCGAGCAGGAGGATTGCGAGGGCAATCGGTTTCATTGGTTTCGTCACTCCAAGGAATTGGTCAATCTGCCCGCCCTTTGCGGCGCGGACCTTGGCAAGGCATTGAGACGGCATTGCGGCGCGGCAACCGGAGCGTGACCGCCCCGTCGCGCTTGCCCGGCACCCCGCCCGCCGGCTTGCCCGGCCTCTCGCCCGACTATAGGACGGACGATTGGGGCCCGTCGGCCCCGTCCGGGCCCGTAGCTCAATGGTTAGAGCCGACCGCTCATAACGGTCTGGTTGCAGGTTCGAGTCCTGCCGGGCCCACCACTCAGTCCAGGAGTTGCCGGACCGTTCTCTGCTCCGCGGTATTGCCGCGATATCTCCGCGACTTAGCTCTGGCGATCTGCCGGCATTCTGGAGGAGAGACGGCTCGTCCGGGCATTTCTCTGGTGCTTTGCCTGATTGTCTCTGTCGGCCCGAAACGAAGACCAGAAGTTTGAGGCTTGAGCGGATGAGAGCCTGGCATCGCTGAGCGATGTCGCTGCTGTAATGTTGCAGAATACCCATTCTTCGTAGCCTAATGATCGGCCAAGGCTGTGCCCTGGCGCTGCGTTACTCCAAAATGCCTGTACATCACCGAAGGCGTTAGTGCGCCGTCTTCGTCCAGTGGTGTGCGGAAGGTTCTGCAAAAGTCTGCGGAAGATGGCGGGCGGGGCTCTAGTTCGAGCATGCGTGAAACTTCAGGAAGCGGAAGAGGACCGGGTCTT
This sequence comes from uncultured Bauldia sp., assembly GCA_964402275.1. Lineage (GTDB taxonomy): Bacteria > Pseudomonadota > Alphaproteobacteria > Rhizobiales > Kaistiaceae > JADLGL01. The sequence continues at coordinate 197 of CAYOBK010000306.1, read as the reverse complement.
TCCGGTGCCGCTGACCCCTTCGCAACTGAGGACAAGCTGCCATGCGTTCGAAGCGCTTGCCCATGCGCCGCCCGAGGTCAGACCCCGCTCCGAACAAGACGGCGATGGCCGCTGTCGCGATCACTTGCGGCAGGCTCAGCTCATCCAACGAAACAGCGATCGCGGCCAGTGCGATTGCCGGCGCGATGCCATGATGG
>CAYOBK010000305.1:0-22334 GCA_964402275.1 uncultured Bauldia sp. | reverse complement strand
AATGGGCGCAGTCATGAGGTCCGGAGAATAGGAACCAAAGAGAGAACGGCGCCCGCCGAATCGGCACGGCGGCAGTCAAGAGGTTTGGTCGGAAAACCGCGCAGACGCTGGGACATTTCCCCGTCCGGCGAGGGGCCGGAGAAGTTTGTCGCGGGTGCGGTTGGCGGAGGGAGAGGGATTCGAACCCTCGATACGGTTGCCCGTATACACGCGTTCCAGGCGTGCGCCTTCGACCACTCGGCCACCCCTCCACCGGATATTCTCATCCGGCGGCGGCACTATAGTCGGGCGAGAGTCGCCAGCAAGAGCGGCGGGCTGCAGCCTCTCGTGGCGAGAGCGTTGCTGTTCGGCCGAGGCAAGGAGCCCCCCGCGACAGGGCCTGACCCATTGCTTCGAAGGCTCGGCCGCTGCTGCAGCCGCGCGGCCTCAGTCGGCGATTTTGCCGCGAGGCGGAAGGCTGGGACCGCTCCCGGCGCCGGTGCCGGTGATCGCGGCGGCGATTTCGGCGAGATCGCGATCGTCGAGGGTGATCGTGGCGGCGTCGATCCAGCCGTCGATCTGCGCGGCGTTCCTGGCGCCGGCGATCGCGCCGCTGACGCCGGGCCAGGCAAGCGTCCACGCGACCGCAATTGTTGCGACCGTCGTGCCATGGCGCGCCGCGATCGGCTCCATCGCCGCCGCCAGCGCGAGATTCCGGCCGAGCCGCTCGCCGGTGAATTCGGGGCTGCGCGACCGCCAATCATTGGCGGGGAGAGCGCGCGCCCTTTCGGCCGAGAACCGTCCCGTCAGGAGACCTGCCTGCATCGGACTGTAGACGATGACCCCTGTGCCGTTCGCGAGGCACCACGGGATATCGGCTTCGGCGGCCTGCCGGCGGATCGCCGAGAAGGGTGGCTGCAGCGAATCGACATGACCGAACCGCTCGGCGGCGGCCAGCAGATCCGCACCGTGGTTCGACAGGCCGATGGCGCGGACCTTGCCCTCCTGCTTGAGGTCGATGAAGGTCTGCCAATAGACCTCGAGCGGCGTGCCGTCCGCCGGCCGCTGATGCATCTGATAGAGATCGATCCGCTCGACCCCGAGTCGCCTCAGCGATGCCTCCACGCCCGCGCGGATGCTGGCGGACGTGCCGGCGCGGAGGGGTTCCGCGGCGCGGTTGGCGTCGTCCCAGACCATGCCACCTTTGGTGAAGACGAAAGGCCGGTCGTCGATAGGCATTCCGGCGAGCGCTTGCCGCACGATCTCTTCCGAATGGCCGAGTCCGTAGACACCGGCGGTATCGATCCAGTTGATCCCGCGGTCGACGGCCTTGCGGATCGCGGCGATCGAGTCGCGGTCGTCCTGCGCGCCCCAGCCGAAGGCCCAGTCTCCGCCGCCGATCGCCCAGGCGCCGAAGCCGACGCGCGTGATCTCCATGTCGGTGCGGCCGAGTCGCCGGGTCGGTGGAACCGTTGCCGTGGCGATTCGATCGGCTGGCGTTGTCATAGATGTCCCTGTCGGGGCCGGGCGTTGCCCCGGTTCGGATGCGGGTTCGGATTCGGATAAAAACGTAGCGATCGCGGCAGGCCGGGCAAGATGGCGCCCCGGGTTTTCCCGACCGGGCGGGTCGCGTCAACAATCGGTGTAGCAACGGGCATTTGCCGCCGCGTCGTCTTATATTTCCGGCGACCAGCCAAAGGGAGCTTCAGAAAATGGGCCTGTTCGACCTTTTCGCCAAGCAGACCATGCCGGAGGGAGACGCAGCCCTGCCCGGACGCGCGGCGGCGATCCCGACCGCCGAGCGGCACTTCGTCAACGGCCGCTCGATCCATCCGCCGTTCCCGGACGGCATGAAGACGGCGCTGTTCGGGCTTGGCTGCTTCTGGGGGGCCGAACGCGAGTTCTGGAAACGCGACGGCGTTTGGGTGACCGCGGTCGGCTACGCCGGCGGGCAGACGCCGAACCCGACTTACCGGGAAGTCTGCACCGGCCGCACCGGGCACACCGAGGCCGTGCTCGTCGTCTACGATCCGGCGGTCATCGGCTTCGGTGATTTGTTGAAGGTGTTCTTCGAGGCGCACGATCCGACGCAGGGGATGCGCCAGGGCAACGACGTCGGGACGCAGTACCGGTCCGCTATCTATGTCGACGGGTCGGAAGAGCTGGCCGCCGCCAAGGAAGCGGCGAACCGCTACGCCTCCGCGCTGGCCGGGCGCGGCTACGGGCCGATCACCACCGAGATTGCCGGTGCCCGTCCGTTCTATTATGCCGAGGATTACCATCAGCAATATCTGGCCAAGAACCCCGACGGCTATTGCGGGCTTGGCGGCACCGGGGTCGCCTGTCCGGTCGGCGTCGCCGCGGCATCCTGACGGCAATCAGCCGCCGGGGCCGCCGGCGCCAATCTCGGCAAGCTCGCGTTCGCCCGAATGCCCGCTTCGGCCGGTCCTTGCCGCCTTCCCCGGCGGCCTGCCGAGCGATTCCTCGACGGCCGCCGCGGTCATGACTCGCGTCTTGTGCAGCGCGGAGAGGAACCGCTCGCACCAATGCGTGACGTCGTTCTGGACGACCTTGGCGTTCATCGATTCCCAGCGTTCCTTGCGTTCGGCGAGCGGCATCTCCAGCGCGGTGGCGATCGCCTGCGCGATGTCTTCGATGTCGTAGGGATTGACCAGCATCGCGCCGTCGAGCTCGCGCGCGGCGCCAGCGAATCGCGACAGGATCAGCGCACCCGGATCTTCGGGATTCTGCGAGGCGACATACTCCTTGGCGACGAGATTCATGCCGTCGCGAAGCGGCGTCACCAGTCCGACCTTGGCGATGCGGTAGATGCCGGCAAGGGCCTGTCGCTTGATGGTACGGTTGATGTAGCGGATCGGGGTCCAATCGAGGTCGCCGAATTGGCCGTTGAAGCGGCCGGCGAGTTCGGCGACTTCCCGCTGCATGTCGGCATATTCGGGAACATCCGACCGCGACTTCGGCGTGATCTGGAGGAACACGACCTTGCCGTGCCAGGCCGGGTTGTTCTCGATGAAGCGGGCATAGGCCACGAGCCGCTCGCCGAGGCCCTTGGAGTAGTCGAGCCGATCGACGCCGATGATCAATTCGTGGCCTTCGATCGAACGCAGCATCCGTTCGACCAGGAGGTTGCGGCGATAATCCGAAGCCATCTGGGCGAATTCCTTGGCTTCGATGCCGATCGGGAACGCGCCCATGGCGAACAGCCGGCCATAGGCGTCGAACACTTGTGTTCCGACGCGGTTGCCGAGTCCCTCGCGCACCAGGCAGGCCGCGAAGTTCTCGGCATCGAATTCGGTCTGGAAGCCGACGAGATCGTAGCTGGAAAGGCCGCGGACAATCGTTTCATGCGGCGGGAGGGCGAACAGCACATCCGGCGGCGGCCAGGGAATGTGCAGGAAGAATCCCATCCGGTTCCTGAGGCCCATATGGCGGAGTTCGGCCGCGAGCGGGATGAGGTGGTAGTCGTGAACCCAGATGACGTCGTCCGGCTTGACCAGCGGGGCCAGCATCCGTGCGAAGAACCGGTTCACCCGGAAATACCCCGCCATGTCGCGGCGCGAGAAGTCCGTGAGGTCGAGCCGGTAGTGGAACAGCGGCCACAGGGCCCGATTGGCGAAGCCGGAATAGTATTCCTCGAGATCGCGGCGCGTGAGGTCGATCAGCGCGTAGGTAACGTGTCCCACCTCCCGGGTCGTCAGCCGATCGGTCTCGCGGTCGCCGCTGCTTTCCCCGGACCAGCCGAACCACATGCCGCCGGTTCTTTCGAGGGCGGCCTTGAGCGCGACCGCCAAGCCGCCGGCACTGGCGCTCTGATCGTCCGGCGCCGGCACCCGGTTGGAGACCACAATAAGGCGACTCACGCTGATCCTCTCCGCATTTGACGCCAGCCCCCGCCGCGCCGGGTATCGCAAGCATAGCAGACTTGCGGGGCCGCCCCGCAAGCCGCGAGCTCTAAGTTAACGACGCCAGCCAGTCGCGAAGGGCGGCTGGATCGTCGATTCGGAACCGTGCCGCCGTGCTCCGGTCGGCCGGGCCGACACGGATGGTCGTCCCTCCGAGCGCGTTGACGGTGGAAAACATCGCCTCGTCGGTGACGTCGTCGCCGATTGCCATGGGTTTCCGGCCGGCAAACGGGCTGATTCGCATCATGGCGTCGACCGCGCTTCCCTTGCTCGACCCGCCCGGCCGCAGCTCGATCACTTTCTTGCCCTTCTGCACGACGATCTCGCCGCCCGCGGAGGCCGCCATTCCCTCCACCGCCTCCTCGATCTCGCGCTCGGCCGACGGCACCCGGCGGTAGTGGACCGCGATGGAGCGCCCTTTGTCCTCGAGGAGCGCTCCGGGGAACCGGTCGGCGAGCGCTGCCAGAGACGGGCGCAGCTCCGCAAGGACCTTTGGCGTCGGCATGACGAATAGACGGCCGTCCGGTTCGCGGACCTCGCCGCCGTGGAGTCCGATTGCCGTCAGTCTTGCCGGCGCGAACATTCGATCGATGGCCTCGATCGATCTGCCCGAGACCAGAGCAAGGGCGCCGGCTGCGGCGTCTCGGACGCGTTCGAGGTCGCCCGCGAGGCGGGCGGGCACCACGATCGCATCCGGCGTCTCGGCGATGTCGAGCAGGGTGCCGTCCACGTCGAGGAAGACCGCGAGATCGCCGACCGAGCGCGGTAATTCGGCCAAGGCGCCCCCAGGGCCGATCATTGCATGTTGGGTCGTTGTCGCTGTCATACTTCAGGCTCCAACCTAGCCTCAGGCGAAGGCGCCGATCAACGCCGCCGCGGCAAGCCCCACCATCGCCACGCCGCCAAGCAGCCGGGTCCTCGGACGCCGTGAGCCGGTTTCTACCGTTGCTTCGACCGGAGACCGCGGGTCGTACCGGACCTCGATGCCGGCACCGACGGGGAATCGATCGGCGATCCGCCAGGCGCCGTCGACATCCGCCTGGCCCGAATCGGCAAAGCTGAGCCGCGCCGCCCGGTACAGAACCCCGTCGACGACATATTCATAGGCGACAACCGGGATAAACCGCTCGATCAGCCGCCCCATCCGGCCGCGCCGCCTTTCCGCGGCCACGTTGGAATAAACGACCGTTGCCCGCGTCGTCGGCCAGGAAGCGCCCGGCGACGGCGCGCCGGATCGGAGTCCCCGGTCGATCATGCGAACGCCGATGATGCCGAGAACAGCGGCAAGGACCAGGAGGACGAGGGGGAGCCAGGACACGCCCGGTTCATCACCCCGGGCAACCGCGGCTTCCGCCGGGGCAGGCTCGTTGGCAGGCAAGGCAGCTGCCGGTTCTTCGCCCCCGGCGCCGGCGGCCGGACCGCGATCGGCCGCCGCGACGGGTGCTGCGGCATCGGCCGCCGCGACCGCCGGCGCGGCCACGCCGGCAGCGGCGGGTGGCGGAACTCCGACACCGGGCGCACCGGCGGGTTCGGGCGGCGGTGGCAACCCGGCAATGATATCCGCGATCGGATCGGGCCGGCGCTGGGGAAGGGGAACGGCCTCGCCCGCACCGGCGGCAACGCCGTCGGCCGGCGCGGGTGCCGCAGCCGCCACGCCGGTGATTTCACAAAGCACGAGGCCCATGGCGCCGCTTTGCGGCAGCCACGCCAGCACAAGTTCGTCGCCGGCACGGCCGGCCAGATAGGTCGGCCCTTCGCCTGCCGCTGCGGAAATGGCGGACAACGACCAGCCGGCGCCGGCAAACGCTTCATCGACCGCAGTCTGGATGTCGTTGCGGTCGCCGCTGTCGGCGTACCAGATGTGGAACTCCGACGCCCCGCAGGTCCGGCCGATCCGCGCCGAGGCGTCTGCGAGGGCCGCCGCCTGGAATCGCGTGGCGCCGGCGACCCAGAGATTGGACGGGACGGGGAACGTCACGCCGCCGAGTTCGGTGCCGGTAAGCAGTTGCTGCGCGCTCGCCGCGCCGGCAATCGACACCGCGACGCCGACAAGCAGGCCGCAATAAGCTCGCCGGCGGCCGGGGGAGCGCATTCCCGCCGGCGGGGCGCGTGGGCAATGGGAATCGGGAGGAGTCCCCATCGCCCGGAAGGATAGCACCGGGAAGGGTCGACGGCGAGGCTGCCAGCGGCGTCGCCGGCGCAGCGGCGCCGTCACTCCCCCATTTTCAACGCGGCGATGAAGGCCTCCTGCGGAATGTCGACCTTGCCGAACTGCCGCATCTTCTTCTTGCCTTCCTTCTGCTTCTCCAGGAGCTTCCGCTTGCGCGTGACGTCGCCGCCATAGCACTTGGCGGTAACATCCTTGCGAAGCGCGCGAATCGTCTCGCGGGCGATAATCCGTCCGCCGATCGCCGCCTGGATGGGAATCTGGAACATGTGCTGCGGGATCAGCTCCTTCAGCTTCTCGCACATCGCCCGGCCGCGCTTTTCCGCCTGGCTGCGATGCACCAGCATCGACAGTGCGTCGACCGGTTCGCCGTTGACCAGGATCTGCATCTTGACGAGGTCGCCGCTGCGATAGTCGCTGAGCTGATAATCAAAGGAGGCGTAACCCTTGGTCACCGATTTCAGCCGGTCGTAGAAATCGAACACGACCTCGTTGAGCGGCAATTCGTAAATCACCATCGCGCGGTTGCCGGCATAGGAGAGGTCGACCTGGACGCCGCGCCGGTCCTGACAGAGCTTCAGGACCGCGCCGAGATAGTCGTCCGGCGTCAGGATCGTCGCCTTCAGCCACGGTTCCTCGATGTCGGCGGTCTTCACCGGGTCGGGCATGTCGGCGGGATTGTGGAGTTCGATCGTCGAGCCGTCCGTGAGCTTGATGCGATAGACGACCGATGGCGCGGTCGCGATCAGATCGAGGTCGAACTCGCGCGTGAGGCGCTCCTGGACGATCTCGAGATGGAGGAGGCCGAGGAAGCCGCAGCGAAAGCCGAAGCCGAGCGCCGCCGAGGTCTCGGTCTCGTAGGTGAAAGCGGCGTCGTTCAGGCGGAGCTTGCCGATTGCCGTCCTGAGGTTCTCGAAATCCGCCGCGTCGGCCGGAAAGATGCCGCAGAAGACCACCGGCACCGCTTCGCGGAAGCCGGGAAGCGGCTTGACCGCCGGCCGGCGGTAATCGGTGATGGTGTCGCCGACCGCGGTATCGGCGACCTCCTTGATCGATCCGGTCAGGAAGCCGAGTTCGCCGGGTGCGAGTTCGCCCCAGTCGCGAAGGGCCGGCGTGAAGATGCCGACCTTGTCGACCTCATGCACGGCCCCGGTCCGCATCATCCGGATCTTCATGCCTTTCCGCAGGCGCCCGTCGACGATCCGGACGAGAACGATGACGCCGAGATAGGCGTCGTACCAACTGTCCATCAGCAGCGCCTTCAACGGCGCGTCGGCGTCGCCCTTGGGTGGCGGCAGGCGAGTGACGATCGCCTCCAGGACCTCGTCGACGCCTTCTCCCGTCTTTGCCGAAATCGAAACGGCGCCGGAGGCGTCGAGCCCGATGACCTCTTCGATCTGCTGTTTGACTCTCTCCGGCTCGGCGGCCGGGAGGTCGATCTTGTTGAGGACCGGGACGATTTCATGGTTGTTGTCGATCGCCTGATAGACGTTGGCGAGCGTCTGCGCCTCGACCCCCTGGCTGGCGTCGACGACCAGCAGCGAGCCTTCGCATGCGGCGAGCGAGCGGCTGACCTCATAGGCGAAATCGACATGCCCGGGCGTATCGATGAGGTTGAGCACGTATTGCTCGCCGTTCCTTGCGGTGTAGTTGAGCCGCACCGTCTGCGCCTTGATGGTGATTCCGCGCTCGCGCTCGATATCCATCGAGTCGAGCACCTGCGCCCGCATCTCGCGCTCGCTGAGGCCGCCGGTCATCTGGATCAGCCGGTCGGCGAGCGTCGACTTGCCGTGATCGATATGCGCGATGATGGCGAAGTTTCGAATGTGGTCGGTGGGCGTGCCGCTCATGGGCGTCGCGTAGCATCGGCCCCTGAGGGCGGCAAGGAAGCTTGCGGCAGGGCCGGGGCGCAGATTGCCGGCCCTCCGGTGGAGACGCCAGTTCACAAGGATGTTGCATCATCGCAACAGCGCTGCAACAATGTCGCGGTTCACCCACCGCCGGCCCGAGTTCCGCTTGCCTTGGACATGGTGCGGGGCCAACGTGGCGGCGGCTGGGACTACTTCTATCCCGTGACGCAAGTCACGCTGAGCCGGGGGGCTCGGTAGGGGGGCAGTCAAGAGGCCGCGCCGGAATCGGCGCGGCCTTTCGCTTTTGCGCGGGCTCGCAGGTTCGTGTTGCCGGCGCCTTTGTCACCGCATCACAATTGGGACAATAATGCGTCCGACAAATCGGGCGACGGGCGTTCCCGTTTGGGTGGCCGGACAATGGCTGATGTGATTGCGCGTTCGCCGGCTGTGTTCGGCGCGGTTCTGGGCGGGCTCCTGCTCGTCGTGCCGGCGACTCAGCCGTCATTCGCGCAGGCTCCGGCGCTCGATCCCCAGGCGATCGAGGAAGCCGCGCATGACGAAGCGCTGCGGCTTCTCGGCGAGGCGCTCGGCGACGCCGTCGAGGCGACACAGACCGATCCGACGATTCCCGACATCCTCGCGGCGTTGGACGCCAACATCGCCGCGACCCGGCGCATTCGCGAGCTGGCCGCGACCGAAGAGACTCTGACGGACGAACAGATCCACCAGATCGCCACCGAGATCGGGGGGATCGCCAACTCGTTCCAGCGGATCGCCGACATTGCCCCGGATGTCTTCGCGCGACGCTGGCAGGAGATCGCCACGCTCGAAGCGATCGGCAACGCGATCGGGTTCCGCATCGCCGACGCCCGCGCGCGTCTCGAGGAGTTGCGCACCGACAACGGCCGGATCCAGCAGGACCTCCTCACGGCGGAACTGACGCGCGCGGAAATCGAAAAGCACCGGCTCACGCAGCAGGCGAACAACGCCGAGATCCAAAGCCTGGAGGCGGCGATGATCGCCTGGGACATCTTCTCGGGGCGCCATGCCGAGGTCATGGAGCGCATGGGCGATCAGACCGAGGATCTTGACGTGTTCTTCCACGCGTTGCGCGAGAACGCGCGGGTCTACAACGCCGCCGCCCAGACGCTGAATCTGGCCAAGTCGCTCCGCGACGCGCTGGCCGACCTCGAGACGATCGGGGCGCTCGAACTCATGCGCACCCAATTGGTGCAATCCTGGGGCGACCTCATGCGGATCGTCGACGAGGTCAATGACGGGCTGATCCTTCAGCCCGGGATGTGATGCGCCGTTTCTGGCTCCTGGCTGTCGTAATCGGCCTGGGCGCCGTCGGCTGGCTGTTGCTCGATGCCGATCCCGAAGGCCGCCAGGCACTTCTCGACCGCCTGGCCAACGCCTTCGGTGGCGCGGAAGAGACCGCGCGGCCCAATTGGGGAGACGTCGCCACCAAGGTGGGCGAATTCACCGAGGAGGAGCGGGCGCTTCGCGAGGCACTCAATCCGGCGCTCGGTGGCGAACCCGCGCCGGTCGAATGACCTGAGGTCTGGAGCTACAAGGCGTCCGGCGGCATCGCGACCACGTTGAAGCCCGAGTCGACGAAGTGGACCTCGCCCGTGACCCCGGAGGACATGTCCGACAACAGATAGACGGCGGACCGGCCGATCTCTTCGGCGCTGACCGGCCTTCTCAGCGGCGCCCCCCTTTTCTGGAAGTCGTACATCGACCGTGCCTTTGCGATACCGGAAGCGGCGAGCGTCCGGACCGGACCGGCGGAAATCGCATTGACGCGTATCCTGTCCTTCCCGAGGTCCATTGCGAGGTAGCGGACGGACGATTCGAGCGCCGCCTTGGCGACGCCCATCACATTGTAATTCGGCATCGCCCGGGTTGACCCGACATAGGTCAGCGTCAGCGCCGATCCGCCTTTGGCCATCAGCGCCGCCGCCCGCTTCATGATTTCGGTGAACGAAAAGCACGAAACCACCATCGTCCTCACGAAATTGCGCCGCGACGTGTCGGCGTAGCGCCCGGTCAATTCGGCCCGGTCGCTGAAGGCGATCGCGTGCACCAGGAAGTCGATAGACCGCCATTTCTTCTGTAGCGCGGCGAACATCTGGTCGACGGCGGCGGGGTCGTCGGCGTCGCATTCGAGCGCGACATCGCACGGGAGGAGGAAGTCGCAGCCGACCGTCTCGGCAAGCCCCTTGACCCGGTGGTCCATGGCCGGCGGCTGGTAGGTGAGGGCGAGCTCGGCTCCTTCGGCGACGAGCGCCTTCGCGACGCCCCAGGCAATGGAGCGGTTGTTGGCGACGCCCATCACCACGCCGCGCCGACCGTCCATTAACCCGCCCATTATTTGGCCCTCGGCTCAGGACAGATGGCGGCGGAAGGCGAGCGAAGCGTTCGTGCCGCCGAACCCGAAGCTGTTGGAGAGCACAATGTTCAACTCGGCGTCATCCACGCGCTCGAGGACGATCGGCATGTCGGCGAATTCCGGATCGAGATTGTCGATATGCGCCGACTTGGCGATGAAGCCGTTGTTCATCATCAGCAGGCAATAGATCGCCTCGTGCACGCCGGTCGCGCCGAGCGAATGTCCGGTCAGTGATTTGGTGGCCGAAAGCGGCGGGCATTTGTCGCCGAACACTTTGCGAATGGCCTCGATTTCGACCTTGTCGCCGATCGGCGTCGAAGTCGCGTGCGGGTTGATGTAGTCAACCGGCTCGCCGACATCTTGCAGCGCCATCTTCATGCAGCGGACGGCGCCCTCTCCGGACGGCGCCACCATATCGTAGCCGTCCGACGTCGCGCCATACCCGACGATTTCGCCATAGATTCGCGCGCCTCGCGCCTTGGCGTGCTCCAGCTCCTCGAGCACCAGCACCCCGGCGCCGCCGGCGATCACGAAGCCGTCCCGGTCCCGGTCATAGGCGCGCGAGGCGACCTCAGGCCGGTCGTTGTAGTGTACCGACAGGGCGCCCATCGCGTCGAACAGCACGGTCATCGTCCAGTCCAACTCCTCCGAGCCGCCGGCGAAGATAATATCCTGCTTGCCGAGCTGGATGAGTTCGTAGGCGTTGCCGAGGCAGTGGTTCGACGTCGCGCAGGCAGACGAGATCGAATAGCTGACGCCTTTGATCTCGAACGGCGTTGCCAGCGTGGCCGAGGCCGTCGATGACATGGCTTTCGGAACCGCGAAGGGTCCAATTCGCTTCGGCCCCTTTTCGCGGGCAATATCGGCGGCCTCGATGATTGCCCGTGTCGACGGCCCGCCGGAGCCCATGATCAGCCCTGTTCGTTCGTTGACGATGTCGGACTTTTCGAGTCCGGAATCCTGAACGGCCTGCCGCATGGCGATGTAGTTCCATGCCGAACCTTCCCCCATAAACCGGGCGGTTCGCCGGTCGAGCACCTCGAAGGGGTCGAGCGTTGGTGCTCCATGCACCTGCGACCGAAAGCCCAACTCTCCATACTCGTCCGCGCGAACGATGCCCGAGCGGCCGTCACGCAGGGACGCGAGAACCTCCTGGGTGTTGTTTCCGATGGAGGAAACGATCCCCATTCCGGTGACGACGACCCGCTTCATTGATTGCCCCTTGTCTTCGGTGGTGGGCGTCGCCCGATGCCGTCGAAACCCTACGGGTTGACCGCGGCCGCTTCGTCCTGGAACAGTCCCACCTTCAGGTCCTTGGCCGTATAGATGGTCACGCCATCGGCTCTGAGCCAGCCGTCGCCGATACCGAGGAACAGCTTGGACCTGAACACGCGTTTAAGATCGACGCCATACTCGACAAGCTTTACGCTCGAAAGCACCTGCCCGGAGAATTTCACCTCGCCGACCGATAGGGCCCGGCCATGTCCGAGACCGCCGATCCAGCCGAGAAAGAAGCCGAGCATTTGCCATAGGGCATCGAGCCCGAGACATCCCGGCATCACCGGATCGCCCTTGAAGTGGCATTCGAAGAACCACAAATCGGGCCGCACATCGAGTTCGGCGCGGAGTTTGCCGCGCCCATATTCGCCGCCGTCCTCCGTAATCTCTCCGATTCGATCGAACATCAGCAATGGCGGCAGCGGAAGTTGCGGATTGCCGGGGCCGAAGAGTTCACCGCGGGCGCATCTCAGCAGGTCTTCGTATTCGAAACTGCCACGGCGGTCCGCCATTCGCCCAGTCCAGGCCCCCGGTTCGAAGTGGGCGCTGAGCCGTCGCAGCGCCTCCGAAAAGTTGCCCGGTCTCCTACCATAGGCCTCCCGCCGCCGAAAGGCTGCCCGGGGGTCCATGGCTTTGCCTCGAGCGGCGACTCTTCGCCGCAATTGAGAATGCGGCCGAATTCCAGCCACATCCCGTCCACACCGGCATGGCCAGCGGCCCCGACGTTGTGCTAAGGGCCGGAAACGCTATATTATGAGTTCCGAAGAAAGGTCTGGCATGCAGGTGTCATCGGGGTCGGCCGGGAAGTCGTCACGGTCCACGTCGGCGCGGGCCAAGCTGCGCTCGGCCGGATTGCGACCGACCCGGCAGCGATTGGCCTTGGCCGAACTGCTGTTCGCCGGCGGCAACCGCCACATTTCCGCCGAGGCCTTGCATGACGAGGCCGTTGCGGCCGACGTGCCGGTTTCGCTGGCCACGGTCTACAACACGCTCCATCAGTTCACTGCGGCCGGGCTGCTGCGGGAGGTCGCGCTCGACGGCTCGAAAACCTACTTCGATACCAACGTCTCCGATCACCACCATTTCTTCCTCGAGGACGACAATTCGATGTTCGACGTCCCCGAATCGGAACTCGGCCTCGACCGCTTGCCTGAGCCACCGCCAGGGACCGAGATCAGCCGGGTGGACGTTGTGATCCGCCTGCGGCGGATCAAATCTTAGGCTCCCTCAAAACTCCTCACCCGGATAGACGCCCCACAAGCCGGTCTGCGTGACCCAGCCGGTGAATCGGCCGTCGACGAGGCGACACCAGCCGTTTCGGCAACGTTCGACGGCGGCAAGCACGCCGGGCTGCAGATAGGCGACGATTTGCGCCGCCTCGGACGGGTCCGACCGGACCGGCAGATTAGTTCCGTCATTAGTGATCAGGACGATGATCCAGCGGTCTCCGGACAGCAGCGTCGACAGCACCCAGCCCTCATTGCCATTGGCGTCGCGCACCCGCCGCCAATTGTCGTATTCGGCGATGATCTCCACCGGCAGGCCGAAGCGCACATAGGTCCAGGAGATCGGATAATCCGGTCCGGGTCCGACCCTGACATTCACCTGATCCGATTTCAGGCTGACGAAGCGCGGCATCGGCAGGTTGGTGACCGGGCCGAGGCGGTCCTGCGCTGAAACCAATTCAACCGGCGCGAAAAACAACGCGGCAACCGAAGCAGCCGCGACCATGCGGCGAATTCGCCCCCGCGCCATCAGGACGGGATCCTCGCGCTGCTGGCCGCGAGATGACCTTCCAGGGCTCGCCGGATGAGGGCCCGCGTTTCCGGCAAGCCGTAAATGGCGGCGAAGGAGCCGAACCGTGGACCCCGCGGCAGGCCGAGGAGGATCTCATAGAGCGCTGCAAACCAGCCGAGAGCGACGCCGGGGCGGCCGTCCGGCGCAGTCTTGGCGCGGTCCTGGAAGCGCGGGAAAGATCGGCCCACCTCGTAGATCGCCGCCTGGATCGCCTCGGCATCACCGCCGCCGTCCGCCTCGAGCTTGGACAGCGCCTTGTCCAGCGCCTCCAATGCTTCCCGTTCGGTCTCGTCGGGCGGCCGAAACGACTTTTTGGGCTCCACGAAGTCCTGGTAATAGCGGACGGCATAGCCGACGAGCCGATCGAGCTCGGGATGGGTTTGCCGGCTGACGCCGTGGACGTGACGCTTGATGAATCCCCACATCACGTCCGGTGAATGGGCGTTCGACGCCGCGGCAAGGTTAAGAAGCATGCCGAATCCGACAGGCACGTCGAGATCGGGCACGGCGCCGCTATGGACGTGCCACGCGGCATTGGCGAGCCGACGGCCCGGATCGCTTGCGTCTCGATAGGCGGCGACAAAGGCATAGTAATCGTCGACCGCCTTCGGGATCACGTCGAACGACAGCTTCCTCGCCGCGCGCGGCTTCTGGAACATGAACTGCGACAGGCTCTCAGGCGAGGCGTAGCGGAGCCACTCCTCGATCGTGAGGCCGTTGCCGCGGGACTTCGAGATCTTCTGGCCGGCCTCGTCGAGGAAAAGCTCGAACGCGAACCCCTCCGGCGGCGTGCCGCCGAGCACCCGGCAGATTGCGCCGGACAGTTTCGCCGAATCGATCAGGTCCTTGCCGTTCATCTCATAGTCGACGCCGAGCGCCACCCAGCGCAGCGCCCAATCCGCCTTCCATTGGCATTTGACGTGCCCGCCGGTGACGGGGATTTCGGTGAGTTGGCCGTTGGCGGGGTCGCGGAAGACGATGGTGCCGGCGCCGATTCTGCGCTCCAGCACGGGAACCTGAAGTACCTCGCCGCTGGCCGGTGAGATCGGCAGGAACGGCGAATAGGTCTGTTGCCTTTCCTCCCGGAGCGACGGCAGCATGATCGCCATCACGTCGTCGTAGACTTCCAGCATCCTCAGCAAGGTCGGATCGAACGCCCCCGACCGATAATATTCCGTTGCCGAGGCGAACTCGTAGTCGAAGCCGAACTGGTCGAGGAAGCCGCGGAGCCGGGCGTTGTTGTGCGCGCCGAAGCTCGGATGCGTGCCGAACGGGTCGGGGATCGACGTCAGCGGCTTGCCGAGATGCTTCGCCACCATTTCCTGCTGGGGAATGTTGTCGGGGACCTTGCGGAGGCCGTCCATATCGTCGGCAAACGAGATCAGCCGCGTCGGCGTCCGGTCGCGGGTCAGCAGCCGGAAGGCGGTTCTCACCATCGAGGTCCTCGCGACCTCGCCGAAGGTGCCGATATGGGGAAGGCCGGATGGGCCGTAGCCGGTCTCGAACACCACCGGCCCGGATCGGCTTGTTAGCCGCTTCAGGCGCTCGACGATCTTCCGCGCCTCCTCGAACGGCCAGGCCGTCGATTGCTCGGCGGCGGCGACCAAATCGTCGGTGATCTCGAGCGGCGAACCCGCCAATGTCGGCATGCCTCGGCCTTTTTCCGGATTGCGGCGGAAACTATGAATCGGCCGCCCGCCAGTCAACGCCGGACGGCAGTTGCCCAATCGCCACGGCTCCCATACTAGTCTCCCGCATTCTCAGCCGGAAGCGAACTCAGGCGATGAACCAGATGCCACGGCCGATCGGCCACCATGAAGCCCTGATCTATGTGATGGTCACGGTCTCCGCGTCCGACCGGAAGATGACGGATAACGAGCTGAAGAAGATCGGCGACATCGTCCGCCAGGTTCCGATCTTTGCCGATTTCGAGTCCGACCGCCTTGTGGCGGTCGCGGAGGAATGCGGCCGCGGGCTGCAGCGCGAGGACGGCCTGGACACCATCCTCAACATCATTTCGGAGGCATTGCCGCCGCGTCTCTATGAGACGGCATACGCGCTAGCGGTCGAGGTCGCCGCGGCCGACCTACACGTCGAACAGGAGGAACTTCGCTTCCTCCAGATTCTTCGCGACCATCTCGAGCTCGACAAGCTCGCCGTCGCGGCCATCGAGCACAGCGCGCGCGTCCGCTACCGGGTCGCCTGACGCCTAGCCGTCGCTCCCGGCATCGTCCGCCCGCTTCCGCGTCGCGGGACGCGGCCCGAACAGATAGGTGTAGATCAACAGGATCGGGCCGACGGTCAGCGCGAAATCGGCGAGATTGAAGATAAACAGGTCGCGGTCGCCAAAATGCAGAAGCAGGAAATCGACGACATAGCCCTGCACGATGCGGTCGACGATATTGCCGATGGCCCCGCCGACAATGAGCCCGAAGCCGACGGCGGCGACCTTGCCGCCCTCGCTTGACCTCATCCAAAGCACCAGGACGACGATGGTGATGAGGATCACCAGAGAGAGCAGCAGCGCGGTGTTGGAGCCGGTCAGGAACGAAAACGCGATTCCGGGATTGTAGGTGAGGTAAAGCCCGAGGATCGGCAGGATATGAATCAGCGTCTCCGGTTCGAGCGTCGCGTCGGCGACCAGCTTGGTGAGCTGATCAACGATCAGCGTGCCGGCGATGATCGCGATGCCGAGGCGCGAGACGGGGCCGGGCGGTTTGGCGGGCGAGGGCGCGTCGTCTGGATCGGGCACAATCGAATCTTCTAAAGGCTGAGTTGATCGCGGCGGATCTCGTAGAGCATCACAGCCGTTGCCACTGCAAGGTTCAGGGAGTCGGCGCTTCCAGCCATTGGAATCCGGACGAGTTGATCGCACGCCCCCGCCAGTGCAGCCGTCAGGCCGGTCTGCTCGTTCCCCATCACCAGCAGCACCGGCGGCCGGTAGTCGACGGCGCGAAAATCGGCGGTCCCGCTGAGATGGGTGCCGATCACCGGGCCGGGCCACCGGCGCCGAAGGTCGAGGAACTCGGCCTCGCCGGCCCGCGCGAGCGGCACGTGGAAGAGCGAGCCCATCGTCGCCCGCACCGCTTCGATCGAGAACGGATCGACGGAAGGGCCGACAAGGATCACGCCGTCGGCGCCGACCGCGTCAACGGTTCGGATGATTGTCCCCAGATTGCCGGGGTCCTTGACGCGTTCCAGCGCTACCCATGCGGAGCGGTCGGAGGGCTCGATATCCTCGATCGCCGTCAATGACTGCTCGACGACGCCGATCACGGTCTGCGGGTTGTCGCGGCGGCTGATCTTGGCGAGGATGTCGGCGCTCACCGACAGGATGTCGGCCCCTTGCGCCCGCGCCGCCGCCGCGGCCCTCGCGACCCCCGGCTGATCGATCGCGTCCGCCTGATGGATGAGCGCGTCGACGCGCCAACCGCGGGAAAGGGCGTCGGTCACCAGCTTCAGGCCTTCGGCGATGAACAGGCCGGCCTCCCGCCGATGCTTCGGCTGGAGCAGGCCGCGCACCGCCTTGATCCGCGGGTTGGCGTGGCTCGTGATCGACAACACTTTGCCCGGACGTGCGTCGCGCGGACCCCGCTTCATTCCGGGCTCCAGCGGCTGAACAGCGAAGTCGACACGAGCCGCCCGCCGCTTTCCTCGCGCAACAGCAACTCGCCCGACTCGACAAGGCCGCCGAGATCGGCAAGGGATTCCAATGTCAGTTCGTGGATTGCGGCGAAGGACGCCCGGATCGAATAGGCCGTCAGCACCAGGAACCGCGCGTCGTCGGCAAGCAGCGTCCGGCAAGCGCGCATCATCTCCGCGAGGTCGAGGAACAGGTCCCAAACCTCGCCCTTGGGGCCGCGTCCGAATTTCGGCGGGTCGAGGATGATGCCGTCATAGCGGTTGCCGCGCCTCGTCTCGCGCCGGACGAACTTCATCGCATCGTCGCAGATCCAGCGGATTGGCAGGTCGTCGAGCCCGGATGCGGCCTGGTTCTCCCGCGCCCAGACGATGGTCTTCTTCGACGCATCGACATGCGTCACCGCCGCGCCCGCCCGGGCGGCGATCAGTGAGGCGATGCCGGTATAGCCGAAGAGATTGAGGACCCTGGTCGGCCGGCGCGCGGTCGCGATCCGATCCGCGATCCACGACCAATGCGGCGCCTGCTCCGGAAACACGCCGACATGACGGAACGCGGTGAACCGGCCGAGGAAACTGACCTCGCCGAACTTCATTGTCCATTCCTCGAGGATCGGGCTGCGGAATCGCCAGCGGCCGTCGGAATCCTCGTCCTTGGCTCCCGTGAAGACCGCGTCGGCGGTCTCCCAATCCGCATCGGGGAGGCGCCGCTGCCACATTGCCTGCGGTTCCGGGCGCACGATCCGATACCGGCCGTAGCGTTCCAGCTTGGCACCGGCGCCGGAATCGAGAAGGGCGTAGTCAGCAAATCCCGCAGTCTCGAGCATCACCGGCATGCTGCCGGCGGACGGCGCCCGATCTCGATTGCCACTCGGCTGTGCCACGCTTAGGTTCCCCGTCGGCTTCAAACGTTACGCCGCGGTCATAGCCGCGCCGGGGCTGTCCGGCCAGCGGTGACCTCGAAGGGGAGTGCCTCATGGAATTGCGGGGCGAGTACACCCTGTCCGCCGGCATCGACGCGATCTGGGCGGCGCTGAACGACCCGGATTTGCTGGCCGCCTGCATCGCGGGCTGCGAGTTTGTCGAGCGCGTTTCGGAAACGGAAATGCGGGCCGCAATCGCCGTCGAGATCGGGCCTTTCAGGAGCCGGTTCAGCGGCACGATCGCGCTGGAGGAAGCGCATCCGCCGCGCCGTTGGACGCTTCGCGGCGAGGGCCGCGGCCGGCCATCGGGGAAGGCCGCGGGCACCGCCAGCGTCGAGCTCGTGAACTCCCGCGGCGGCAAGACGACCGTTTCCTACATCGGATCGGTCGAGGTCGGCGGCAAACTGGCCGATATCGTCGACAGCCGGATCGAGGCTTACACGCGTGAGGTGGCCGACACGTTCTTCACGCGGCTTGCCGCCGAACTCGACAGACGCAGCGAGCAATGGGTCGATCAACTCGACCACTCGCCGGCGGCCGTGCAACTGGGCGACGAGCCGAGCGAAGGCGTGGTCGTCGACAAGGCCGAAATCGCCGGCGAGACGGCCGAGGGCATCGAGGGACGGCTCGAATTGGCGGCCGGCCGCGAGGTTCTCGGCGGCGCCTATAATTGGGGCCTGTTGGCGCTTGTCGTTGTCATAATCATATTGGCGGTCATCTACTATTAGCGCCGCCCGCCTTCCGCGCCCCAACGCTAACCGACGATCCGCCCGGTGATTCTGTGTTCCTGCAATGTCTTGTCGAGCGCTGCCCTGCGTGCGGCGGCCGAGCGGCTGAGGGCTGCCAATCCCGCGCTTCCGGTCACGCCCGGCCGTGTGTTCCACGCGCTGGGCGTCCGGCCGCAATGCGGCAGCTGCGTGGAACTGGTGCGGCGAATGCTGCGCGATTGGGGATTTCCCGGAACTTGTCCGGAACCGCTCGCCACCATCGCCGGGACGTTGTCTCGATCCGACAAGGCCGGTGAGGCGGCGGCCGGAAAGGACTGGGACCTGGTTTGACGCGGGCACGGGCCGTGGCTATATCCCAAATTAAAGTCATTCTAAACTAGGAGATCGGCGATGAAAGGCGAGCCTCGCGTCATCGAACGGCTGAATGGGGCGCTTAAGCTGGAGCTTGGGGCGGTCAACCAATACTGGCTTCATTACCGTCTCACCGAGGATTGGGGTTACGGCAAGCTTGCCAAGAAGGAACGCGAGGAGTCGAAGGAGGAGATGCATCACGCCGATCGGCTGGTGGACCGCATCATCTTCCTCGAGGGCATGCCGAACATGCAGCAGATCGGAGCGCTTCGAATCGGCCAGAATCTGAAGGAAGTGCTCGAGGCGGACCTCGCCGGCGAATACGAAGCAAGGGAATATTATCGCGAATCCCGGGACATCTGCCGCGCCGAGGGCGACTACGTTTCGATGGAGCTGTTCGAGGATCTTCTCAAGGACGAAGAGGGGCACATCAACTTCCTCGAATCGCAGTTGAATCTGCTCAAGGACATCGGCGAGCAGCTCTACGGCCAGCTCCAGGCGGAGCCCACCAGCGCCGCCGAATAGACGCGGCGAAACAAGCGCGGGGGGACCGCGTCATTCTTTGCGCCAGGTCCACCTCGACAGGTCCATGAGATAGCGCGACGGATCGGTCACGAACCGTGCCAGCCCGAACAGGGCCGGTTCGGGATGGGTGATCAGCGAGGTCCCAATCGAGGCAACAAATGCGGTGAAAGGGTGTTTGTCCTCGAAGGCCTTCCGGAATCCGCCGCTATCCATCCGTTCGGCAAGTCGCGGCGCGATCCCGCCGCCGACATAGACGCCGCCGCGGGCGAGGAACACCAGCGCCATACTGCCGGCAAACCGGCCGAGATAGCCGCAAAAGAGGTCGACCGCCTCGGCTGCGGCCGGATCGGAACGGGCCGCCGCCCGGTCGACGATCTCCGGTGCCGAAAGGGAACGGTCGACCGCCCCGCCGGATCGCGCGACCGCAACATAGAGCCGCTCGATGCCGGGGCCGGATAACAGCATCTCCGCGCTGATCCGGTCGCCGCCGCTGCGCAGGAGATGCGGCCAGATCTCGAAGTCGCGGCGGTCGACCGGCCCGAAATCGGCATGACCGGCCTCCGTGGCCATCGGCAGCCACCGGCCCTCGATCGGTATCAGCGCGGCGACGCCGAGGCCGGTTCCGGCGCCGATGGCAAGCTTCGGGGCGTCGGACCGGCTGATCCCGCCGCCGATCGGCAGCAAGGCGTCGTCGGCCAGATGCGGTACGGAGAGGGCGAGGGCTTCGAAATCGTTGAGGAGGCGGACCGCTTCGAAGCCGTAAGCGCCGATGAGGCGCCTCGGCTCGATGGTCCAGCTGCCGTTGGTGAGCTGGGCACGATCGCCGTCGATAACCGCCGCTACGGCCAGGACGGCTGAGCGCGGACGGTAGCCAAGCGCCGGCAGAACAGCATCCCTGAGCGCCGAATCGAAGTCGCGGAAATCGGCGACCGCGACAGTGATCGGGTCGCCGAGAGCTGCTCCGTCGCCGCCGATCACCGCAAACCTGGCATTCGTACCGCCGATGTCTGCAATAAGCGTTGGATGCTGAGCCAGCATGGCGCCTCTATTCCGCCGCGAGCGGGCGGCCGACAAACGCGGCCGCGCCGGGATCGTCGGCGAACATCGGGTCGAGCCAACCTCCCGTCACCGCGAACGGCAACTCGCCGGTTTCGCCGCCGGGCCGGTGCAGCCAGACCACTCCGGCGCCGTTGATCACCGGCAAGGTCAGGGACCCCCAGCCGGTGAAGGCGAGATCGAAACCGGGTCCGGTCGCTGTCAACCGGTCGGCAATCAGCTGCCCTCCATAGAACGAAAAATCAGCCGAAAGCAGTCCGAAGGATGTCTCTCCCGATGGCGTCACAACGTCGCCAACGCCGGGCGCGTCGATTACCGCTGCCGCCGCCAGGTCGATGCCGCGAAACGATCCGTCGGCAATCGACGCCCGCAACATGCCGGCCAATCCGTGCACCAACTCGCCCCAGCTGGCGCCCGATGATCTGACGGCCACGGCGGCGTTCGCCCGGCCGGCCAGCGTCGACATGCCGAGCATGTCGAGGAGCGCCGGCATCACATTGACATTGGTGAGGCTCAATCTTGCCTCCACGCTCAGCGTTCGCCCCTCAAGAGCGCCGGACAGCGACGCCTGAACGCGGCCGCCATAGAACCCCGCTTCCGCCATACGAAGGTCGATGACGCCGCCGCTGACGATTGCCGCCGCCGCGAATCCCTCCACGCGCGTCGCTCCGACCATCAATCGGTCCGACGACAGCCGGATGTCCCAATCGACGTCGGCGAGCGCCGGCAAGTCGATTGGCGCATCCCTCCAAGCTCCCTCGGCCTGCACATTGGGGCTGAAGGCATGGGCGTAGGGGGAAATGTCCAGCGCTTCGAACGCCAGCGTCCCGACGATTCGCGTGCGCTCGCCTCCGAAGTCTATTGCGACCGCTCCGTTGGCAATATTGCCGTCCAGCCGCATTTCGGCGCTGGTGAACGACAGGACCGGCCAGGACCAACTCGCCTGTCCGGTGAACCCCGCACCCGCCAACGTCGGACCCTCCGACATAGGTGTGCCCATCCAGTCGATCACTTGGCGGAGCGAGCCCGTGGTGATGCCGGCCATGCCGTCAAGGGCGAAAGCCAACCCGTTTCGGCTGACGACTCCGTCGAATACCACTCGGATCGGGCGAGCGGACACCGTGAACCGAACAGGCGAATCCCGCGCCGCAAAGAGTTCCAACGGCTCTTGCATCGCCGCCGCGATTTCGACCCTTTCGCCCTCCCACAGCAGCGATCCGGTGACGGTGACCGGCGAGGCCGTCGACGGCCAGTGAAGGTCGAGCGCGACCTCGGAGATGGTTGTGCGGCCGGCGTCCGGGCGATCGAAGGTGACGGTGCCGTCAAAGATGGTCAGACCGCCAAGAACAACTTCGCTCACCGCGACAGGTTCGCGGCCGTCCGGTTCGCTGAAGGCATCGGCGATCCGATCGCCGACCGTGCCGCCGATGTTCCAGTTTGGGCGTCCTTCATCGTCGACCCGCAGGGCGATCGTCGGGCGGACGAGTTCGAATGTCTCGATTTCGATCTCACCCCACAACAAGGGAAGATACCGGAGCGTCCCGGTCAGTTCCTCGGCTTCGATAAAGACTTCGCCGTCGGCGCCGTCGATTCGGATATTCTCGAGCCGAATACGGGGTTGCGGAAACAGGCTGATATCGGGGGCGCCGCTGAAGGCCACCGTTCGGCCGATCCACTGTTCGATCTGTTCGGTGATTCGGTCTCTGGCGGTATCGGCCGGAAC
>CAYOBK010000304.1:0-2834 GCA_964402275.1 uncultured Bauldia sp. | reverse complement strand
AGCGCCGCGCCGGCGCCGGCTTCCGACGCGATCCAGGCGGTCATGTCGGCGTTCGTGATCATGCCGTGGACGAGCGCCCCGGCGGCGACCAGTTCGTCCGGTGTTCTCGGCTGGAACGACTCGATGTCGAGGGTCGGCTCGGTGATGACGGGACGGCCGCTCCGGGCGCGCAGCACGAGCCGGGCGGAATCCCACACCGCCAGACGCATCGAGCGTGCCGATACGGTGGCGCCGGCAACGAAATCCGGGTCGACGAGGTCGGATCGCGGCGAGTCCCTGGTCGTACCCGCCAGACCATCCAGATACTGGTCGAGCCGAACCTGGCGCACCGGATCACGCTCAATGAAGGCCTCGTGATGGTAGATCACCTCGGCGCCGGTGATCAGACCGTCGATACCGACGCCAAGGATGATGTCGAACGGAATTCCCGAGTAGCCGGGTGCCGCCACGACGTCGATCGTCGAAAGCAGATAGCCGACGATCTCCTCGTTCCGGTAGACGGCGATCGACGGCGGCGATCCCTCGACCGGCCCGAGCCGCTCGGCTCCGGGAAACACGCGCTCGACAAGCTCCGGCGTGAGGCGCTGATCGAGCGGCGGCCGATCGTGCGTCGCGGCGAGGGCAGGGGCGGCGGCCGCGGCAAACAGGCAGAAGGAGAGGAGACGGATGGCCGCTCCGGCGAGGCCGGAGCTCCACGGGCGTCGCCGATAGACTGTGCATCGAGACGGAGGCGCGTTACCTCGGCGCATCAAAGGCGTTCTCCAACAAGGCGTCCTCCCGGTTCGTGTTGGCCAGATTGGCCATGGTCAGCCGCGCGCCAGTGAAGTCGGTCCTCGTGAGGTTGGCGCCGCGGAGATCCGCCAGGATCAGATCCGCCCCGAGGAAGCTGGCGTCGGAAAGGTTCGACTCAGTGAGGACGGCACGCTGGAGAACAGCCTGAAGAAAATCAGCGCGGCTGAAGTCCGCACGCCGCATCTGCGCGTCATGAAACCACGTGCCGCCGAAATTTGCGCCCACCGCGATCACCGAGGATAGAAACGCGCCCGTGAAGTCGACGGCCACGGCACGCGCGCTCGACAGATCGGCTCGGGTCAGTCGCGATTGCTGTGCCTTCGCGCGGGTCATATCCGCGTTCGCGAGATCGGCGCCATCAAGCACCGCGGCGTACAGCAGCGCATCGGTCAGGATCGCTCCGGAAGCCCGCACCTGCCGCAGGTTCGCGCGGTTGAGATTCGCATTTGCGAGATTGGCCCCGGTTAGATCGGCGCCCACCAGAGTGGCCGCGTGAAGATTTGCGCCGGCCAGGTTTGCCCCCGCGAGATTGGCCCCGGTCAAGTCCCGTCTCTTCAGGTCCAGGCCGGCGAGGTCGCAGCCGGGGCAATCGAGAGCGCGTTCGCGATTGAGCTCTGCTTCGGTCGCTTCCGGCGGCTGCGCGGCGATGTCGGCCAGACGCTGCTCGCGATTGTCGACCGGCGAGTTGAGGTACATCTCGAACCTCACCGAGCTCTCGAACAAGCCGGCGGCTGCAATGTTGTTCTGGTTGATCCCGAACTGACCTTCCTTGCGGTAGAGATGCGCCTCCACGGAAAGATCCAAAGTGGCGGTCGACTGCGCGCAGCGCTGCTTGAGGTAGGTCGAGCCGAACGGGGTTTCGCCTTCGAGCCGGGGCAGGTCCTCGCAGGACCATGCGTCGATGTCGTAACGCGACATGAGGAAGTTGCGCAACGAGATCGACCTCAGACGCTCCTCATTGCTGACCCGCGTGTCGGTTACCGCCCGAAGGCCGATAAGGAATCCGTCGCTGTCGAAGAGGCCCGAGACGATCACCGATATGGTGAACAGCTTGGTTCCTTCGTAGGTTTGGATCAACGGCGCGGCCCTGTGGGCGCGCGCCCAGTATTCGCGTTCGTCGTCGTATCGGAACTGGACCTCGTGCAAGCCAGTCTCGGGTTCGACCGCACACATGGCGAAATCCGCCCATCCATCGATCATCGTCGACGGCGGACCGCCATTTGTCCCGCAGGCATACTCGGCGAAGAGCACCGGGTTTAACTCAAGGGCGTGGGAACCGAGCGGAATGTCCCAGAAGGAGGCGATCTCGCCGAGTAGATTCTCTTGTGCTTTCGTGTCCGTACCAAGCAGCAGCCCGAGCGCGGAAAGCACCAGGAGCGTTTTCGGCGTCATCGGGCGGCAAAAGCCGGAGCGCTATGGCGCCGGGGCCGGTTGGAACGCGTCGCAAATCGGTGCGTTTGGTCCCCAATAGGCAACGCACTCCTCCCGCGTGGATTCACCCCGTCCGACCATCGTGGTGAACACATAAGCGACGAGACCATCGATCTCGCGGGCGATCAGATACGTGCCCCGCTTCTGCGGGGTCCTCTCGCCCAGGTCGGCGGCAGTGAGACCGTAGCACCGGTCATCGACGTAGGCCCTTGCGTCAAACGCCGGCATATCGGTCCCGATCCGCCCGCACCGGACCACGTCGGCGAACTGATCCGGAGCGAGCAGGGTCTCCCTGATGTTGGCTCCCACCGGCGAGCGCGGATCGTCGGGTACGCCGGCACCGTTCCAACCGTGGCACGTGCCGCAGTTTATCTTCTCTTGCCAAACGCGCTGCCCGAGCCGGATCGCCGCCTCGTCATATATCGGAGCCTCGGCCGCCGGTTCGGCTTGAGCGAGCTCGGCCGGCGCATTGCCCGGAGCCGGCGGCATGATGGCAAGCGCGGCGCTCCCGAGCGCGGCAGCGGCGAGAAAGGCCCCGGCGACGCCTGTCGCCGGCAGGATCGCTCCGGCGAGTCTCTCCATCCACTGCTTCGGCGATACTCCCGGCGTAC
>CAYOBK010000303.1:0-7637 GCA_964402275.1 uncultured Bauldia sp. | reverse complement strand
CGCGCTCCGCCGCGCGCTCGCGCCCGGCGGCAAGGCGGCCGTCATCGGCTTCTCGTCGCTCGGCAATCTTCTCGGCATCGGGCTCCGCGGCGGCAAGGACGTGAAGATGGTGCAGGTCAACGGCACAGCCGCCGATCTCGCCACCCTCGCCGAGTTCGCCGATTCCGGCAAACTCAGGCCGGTCATCGCCCGGCGCTATCCGCTCGCCGAGGTCCCGGAGGCGATCGCCCATCTCGAGACGGGGCACGTTGCGGGAAAGCTCGTGGTGACGGTGATTGGACGTCGCAGGCGTGCGGACCCTGTCGCGCAACGATGGAGAAGCCATCGCTCTGACCAAGTCCAGCGGGGGGTCAGTTCATTTCGGCGGCAGTTGCCATCGCCGCCCTGAAGTTCGGGGATGGTTATTTTGCTGGCAGACACTTGATCGGCCGACCCAGTGACTCCGGTGTTAGATCAGCCATAGTTCTAGATCTCCTACGCAGGGTTCAGGACTGTGGCGTGTTTCGGTGCCTGCCGTCGCCGTCACCGCGCCTTGCCCGCCCGTAGGTCGTGCCTTCGTGCAGCTAGACACCGCCTGGCTTGCGGTCGGCTTTGGCGCCGCTGCCGAGATTGGGTTCACTTCCCGCCGGCCCGTTCGCGCAAGATTGCTCCCGACTAGAAACGGGCATGTCAGGCGCTCTGCGCCGACCGGCGAAGCAGATACATCACCGTTGTCACATGCCACCGTCCGCCGCGGGCAGTCGGCACTCTGCGAGCATTCAGCGCGTCGGCAATTCCGGCGAGCGTGGTGACGCCGGATGCCCGAAGAGCATCGACGATCGGCATGACGTTAGCAGCAAATGCTGCCGCCGAGGCCTTTGCCCTTTGTCGGCCGTTGGCTCCTGCCTGGTGGATGTTCGATCGATTGCCTAGCAGCTTGCCGTGAGCCTTCCGGGCGGCGAGGGCGCTCCGCGTTCGTTCGGAGATCAGCCGACGCTCCTTCTCCGCTAGCGCAGCGTAAAGATGGAGCATGAAGGGATCCGCGTCGATGCCGAGCTCGGCAACGATGAACGGAACCTTCTGCACCATCAGTCCGGCGATGAAGGCGACGTCTCGGGACAGCCGATCGAGCTTGGCAACGACGACCGGGCATTTGGCCGACCGGGCAGCGGAGAGGGCCGCTGCCAGCTGCGGCCGGCGTTCGAGGGCATCCGAGCCCTTGCCGGTTTCGACCTCGGTGAACTCGGCGATGAGGGTGAGGTTCTCGGCCTCAGCGAAGCGGGCAACGGCCGCCCTCTGGGCCTCGATCCCGAGCCCGGAGCGGCCCTGGCGCTGGGTCGAGACCCGGTAGTAGGCGACGAAGGGGCTGGGCGTTTCGGGAACGGTGGCATCCATACAAACTGCATACCACCGTTTGCAGTTTGTATGAAGTTAAGTATCTGGAAAATAAGGTAAAATAGCCATAACCGCCTCTGCCGGAAGGGGCCACAAGGCCTACAAACGGCTAACTGGCGGGGATGGCCGCTGAGCCGGCTCCGATGGCGGGACGAACACCAGCGGCCTGTTTGGCCGGCTATTGCCCGAAGTCGCCCGGGACGGGGAAGGCCAGCCGACGAGACGGGCATCACGGCCCCTGGCAGACAAGGGCGAATGCACCGATACCAACCGCGCCAAGGGTGCCGGCTACCGCCAGGTCCCGGGCCTCTTCCTCCCTGAACAGCCGGATGTGGAATAAGACTCGTTCGACGTTCGGGTCCGCGAGGTCGATCAAGAGGCCTTGGCCAAAATCGAATGCCTGCATCAGGGCCAAGGTATCTCCATCACCGCCATCGAGCGTGTTCCATTCACGGTCGCCGATCTTCACCCAAACGGAGACCGGAACCATAGCTGGAAGTTGGCCGACGGTTACCTCGACCGTCGCGGCGGGCTCCGCATCAACCGAGTGACAGCTGATCGTGCCGGCGGCGCTCGCCGGGGCCGCGGAACCGGCAAGAGCCATAATCACCACCGAACAAATTAGCTTGGTGCTCACCATTCCGTTGCCCCGCTGGCGTTGGGACCAGACTTGTTCTCAATCGCCAGGGCCGCCGAAGGTTCCTGCGCGCTCCCCTCGCAACACCCCCATGGGGGCACATTTGGTTTTCGAACGGAAGCGGCCGACCCCCTCCCTATATTTCGGCCGACTAAAGTCGTTCGGCGACCACATCTACGATGGTGCATCAGCCCCCATCCAACCAGAGACGTGCTTATCGCGCCGTAGCGAGGCGGCCCGGGCCCTGAAAGCGAGCGGGCCACTACGAGCTTCGTTGGAAACGATCGAGAACTTCGTGCCCTTCATGTGATCTCCGGTCGGCTACCTCATCGGGCTGTCGACGGAACCCGACTGACTAGCGACCGCGACTGGGACGCCATTGGTTCTAGGTCGAGGTCGCACCAACAACCGGAACTACGATGAATAACGCCGCATCCCGCGTGCAAAAATAAAGGTGCTGTGCGCCATTGTGCCAGAAATATAAAACACGATATCGGTAAGAGCAGAACAATAATAGATTGAGTTACACTCGGCCAGATTGGCAGAAAAACAGAAACAGAAATGAAAATTACGAGGAGGACACTACATGTCTAGAGAAACTACGCAGAAGCGAGCTTATGCCATTTGGGAAAACGAAGGTCGACCTGAGGGACGGCAGTTGGACAATTGGGAGCAAGCGGCTCGCGAACTCTCCGCTCCGCATGATCCATCTCTGCCGGATTCACCAGCCGATGAGCGGACATTGGAATCACCACGCGACACCGGCCCGTCCCGCAAGTCCCAGCCTTCCCGTTAGGTCAATCCAAACCTTCGGCACCGAAAATAGCTCCTCACAGGGATAGAGGTCATGCGCAAAGACGCCAATCTCATCATTGTAATGAGGAGCGCGAGGATGCCGAAGGCCGCGGCTGTCGGAGCAAGGAACGGGCAGGCTTTCGTGCCAGGGGATGGCGCCGGGCCGCCCAGTAGGCTCCTCGGCACCATCGGCCTTTCGCAGCTTAAGCAGCCAGGCCACCGCACCGGCCTTGCCGGACGGCTCTCGTCATGACGATCGTCCTCGTGTGCCTAGTTTTAGGGTGCGTTGGGCTCCTCATCAACCCACCGCGGCGCCGGAACCACGTCGTTCCGACCTTGTTACGGAAAGACCAATAATCCCCCAAACACATCAGCATGGAGCAACAATGCGCGAAGACACGCTTATTCGGCTCGACGAACTCGACGTCGAGCGTTCTCAGCTCGTCGAACAGGCGAAGTCGGAGATCATTCAAACAATTCAGGAAGCTATTGCCCGGCTCGAGCGCCTTGGGTTCAGTCACACTCCGGTGGAGCAGACTAGAGTAAACGGAGTCCGCCAAGTGCGCGCGCTGAAAACCAAGCCGAGGGCCAAGGTAAGCGCGAGGAAGGCCAGTACTCGTAGGGCCGCACCCAAACGCAACGGCCGAAAAGGGGCGCGGCGGGCCGGTATCCGCCAGGATGTCCTCGCGGCGATCGATGCCTCTGGTAAGAAGGGCATGACGCGAGGCGACCTCATCACCGAGTTTCGGGCCAATGATGACGCGTTCAAGCAGAGCATATCGAATGCATTGGCGGCGCTGAAGAAGCAGAAGCAGATCAAGGCCGCGAACGGGGTCTACAAGGCCGCGGCCTGAACTAGCTAACAGGACGCCCAAACCTTGCGGCCCAAGAAGTTGCCCCGACCGCAACGGCGCGGTCGGGGGCCCGGGGTATGACTATCGCGCAATGACCGCGCCGCCGTTTGGCATCTGTCCCTGCTGAAAGATCCAGGGGCGCGTCGGCGTGACACGAAGCGGCTTTTCGATGCACTGGCCGGTCGAGTCGCACCAATAGGTCGTTTCTCCGTCCTTGGTGCACTCCCAGAAATTGGTAGCAACATACTCGCAAGAGTAGCCGTCCTTTTCGAGATCATCTCGCGTCTTTCCGGCTCCGCCGACATTGTTGTCGAGGGCCATTGCGTGTCCAACGAACATGGTGGTCATGACGAAAGCCGAAAGGACGGTGGTGTGAACCACTCGTAACCAAGAACGGTCTTGATGGTTGGCGTGGAGGCGCATTTTTTCTGCTCCATATTTCAGGCGCCCCCTCCGGTAATGCCTCGCAAATCGCCACTGAATCCCGGATGAACCTTCACTTCAGAAAACGCTCACGTAATTGGCTCTAGCTTGAGACGGGACGCGGCAGCGTTGCGCAAATTTTTGACCAATTTCTGTGCCACGCCGAAAAACGGCAAAGCAGGAAACCTAACATGATCGATCGACCACGCTGGCTGTTGTTGTCCATTCTGCTCTTGTCGCCGTCGTTGGCGCTGGCTCAGCCCTCCGCTGAGGGGGAGTCGCGTGCAACGATAGACACCGGATGCACGGGAGGGGTCACAGGCGGAGGTAATGGGGTTGCGTTAGCAGCCACCGGCCATTTCGTTGCCTGGACGCAACCCACGGCCGGGGCACCACGTGATCAAACCGATCTCGGAGTGGACAAGGCCCTGGTGGTTGAATTGATTGCCGCACTTGAGGGGATCAATTTCTCGACCATCGAATTCGATGTGCGCGGCAACATGACCTGTTCCCTGACTTTCGGGGGACACACAGTGGCCTGGCCGACCGGCAACGCTGAGATCCCCGGTGCAGTCGTAGAACTACATGAGCGACTGATGGAAATTGCGCGCGATTGAACGCAGACCCGGTCTTGCGCGGAGTTTCGCGGACTTTGCGACTGCTATTTTAACGGTTTGGGAGTCGACGGTACAGGGTTGTGACGTCGACTCGATCTCAGGCATCAGACATGGCGAGGAGGCGAAAGGTCGAATCTCTCCGTTTGCCCTATTATTTGGCGTCTCCGTCCTATCGCTGTCAGCGCACGACGACGTGATTGCTGGTCGGCGATTTCACATTGGTCTCTTGTCGCCCGGTCCCGGACTCGGGGGCAGCGACGGCGGCGGCGGCGGGCTTGCCTCGGCGCGGCCGTCGATCGTCTCCGAGATGTTCAGCGTCGCTTGGGTCGGGGAACCGCCAAAGGTGCCGACCCAGATGTCGTACTGGCCGGCGAGCGGCCGATCGAAGCCCAGCGCCGGAGACAGGAACACCGCTCCGCCGTCGTCGTCGCAAATCCAGTTGCCGTTGGGATCGCTCACGAGAAGCGTGGTGTCGGCGTCCGCGTCCACCCAGATATAGAGCGGGAACACCCCGGCGTCGTAGAAGAGCCGGAAGCTCGGAGCGGCCGTGACCGACCCGGCGCAGGCGGGATCGACCGTGCCGGCGCCGAGATTGCCGCCTGCAGTCACCTCGACGGTGAAGGGATCAGGCATGAAGCCCGCGGCGAGATCGACCTCGCCGAAGATGGGCGGCAACGCCCAATCGATGACGCTGTCGCCGTTCCCGCCGCCAAGTCCGGTGATGCTGAGAGTCGCCGCCGGCGTGTCGCTGATGCGGTAGGTGCCCACCCAGATGTCGTAGCGTCCGCTCAGCGGAACGTCGAAGGTGATCTGCGGGTTGAAGTCGTTGGTGTCGTCGTCGCAGACCCAATTGCCGTCCGGATCGGCGATGATCAATGTGGTGTCGGCGTCCGATTGCACGGCGAAGGTCAGCGGGACGCCGCCCGCCGTGTATTGCACGCGGAAGTCCGGCGCGCTGGTGACATAGCCGCGACAGCCGCCGCCGAGGATTGAGGCATCGATGTCGCCCCCCGCGGCAAACTCGACGACGTAGGGATCGGGTGTGAAGCCCGCGGCCAGCTGCACGGCGCCGTCATTGGGTTCAAGGTCCCAGTTGAGCTCGCCCCCCGTCTGGCCACCGATCTCGGAAACATACAGCGTTGCCGGTGCCGTTGGACCGGCGGTGTAGGTGCCGATCCAGATGTCGTATTGACCAGATTGCGGGGTATCGAAGGCAATCTCAGGGTTGAGCGAATTGTCGGCATCGTCGCTGCAGATCCAGTTGCCGGCCGGATCGCTGATCACGAGCGTCGTGTCGCTCTCCGAAATGACGGCGAAGTAGAGCGGAAAATCGCCCGCGGTGTAGTTGATGCGGACGTCCGGCGCGGCGGTGACATAGCCGCGGCATTGGCTGGCGGTCGCCTCCGCGTTGAGGTCGCCGCCGGCGTCGAGGTCGAGAACGAAGGGGTCGGGCATAAAGCCCGCCGCAAGATCGAAGGAGCCGAAATTCGGCGGCAGGTTCCAATCGAGGACGACCGGCTCATCAGTTTCGGAAATGGTTAGCGTGGCATCGGCGAGGCCACCCTCGGAGTAGGTGCCGACCCAAATGTCATACTGGCCTGACACCGGCGCCGCGATCGTCACGCGCGGGTTCAGTTCGTCATAATCGTCATTGCAAATCCATTCGCCGCTCGGATCGCTGATCACCAGGGTGGTGTCGGTGTCGGACTGGACGGCGAAGACCAGCGCCATCGCGCCGGCGGTATAGAAGACGCGGAGATCGGGTGCCTCGGCGACATAGCCAAAGCAGTTACCGCCGATGGTCTGACCGGCGTTCTGATCGCCCCCCGCCAGCAGATCGACGACATGGGAGTTGAAGCCAGTCGGCAGCTTGGCCACACCATAGGCGGGTTCGAGGGTCCAATCCTGCGCCCCGGCGGCGCCGAGGCCGAGAATCAAGCCGGCCGCGGCAATGGTGGCGATCTTCCCGATCATGATTTCCCGCCCTCCCTGTCGCCGCTGAATCCATTTCGGTATGGTATTTGCCAGCGTGGCAAGAAATAGCATGGTGCCGGAGACGGGAACAACGCCACCCCCAAGGCACGAGCGTCGGAACGAGACCAACTGCCCGACCGCTCGCGTCTTCAGCCAGAAGATCGCGGCGACAACTCCCTCGCGGCCTTCACCGGTGGCGCGGTGGAACAAACTCTCGGCAACCTTGGCGTTGGCCTTTATGGCGCCGGCCTGGAGTTCGGTCCAGTAGTCACGTTCGAGCACCCATGCATCGATGCCGAGGACGATCGCGATGTCCTTCGCGGAGAGTCCGTATCCAGACATGGCCTCGACCTGCCGAGCCTGGAAGTCTCCCGTCCCGAAGGCTCGACCGGCCTGGCTTTGGCCTCACTGATGATCGCCCCCAAGCGAAGAATCGTCGGCGATTGCCTCCGCAGCCCGTCGCTCAACGCGAATCTCGTTTCGCCTGCGCCACGCTTGCCGCCTTGCGTTGGCGACCGAGTTCCATCGGGCGAACCAGATCTTCGCGTTTTCGGCTCGCCTTATTGCGCATTCCTTTGTGTGCGTGCCGCGAATTGAAGGCAGACTCTTCGCTCCCGGCGGCCTGCTTTAAGGCTAATGCCTTGCGTGCGCTGTCGACCAACGAGGTGCGGGCCGCCATACGGCGACGCCTTTTCTGTTCGTTGTTGAGCCTGCGCATCGCCATCGCGAGTACGGCAAGCTTCAACTTCGATCCCTCGTCCCCAGTCGCGGGTTTCGTGCCCTGCGCCGGAGCCTTCCCTCGCATCTCGCGACTCCGCGTGCGTTCAAAGCATCGACGATTCCCGCGGCGTCCTTACGCCAGAGTCTCGAATGGCATCGACGGGGCCGGCTAACAATTCTTGCGAATCGCCGACTCATGTAACATCGTGCGATGCCTTCTCTGGTTGGAGCGAAACCGATGGC
>CAYOBK010000302.1:0-1664 GCA_964402275.1 uncultured Bauldia sp. | reverse complement strand
GATGTCCTTGTGGTTGGTCGAATAAAGCCAGCGCCGCCATCCCGTCGGATGGTGATGCTCGGCGTGTTCGTGATGACCGGCTGTCGTGACCGACATGATTCTAGCTCCCTAAAACCCGCCCGGCTCTCAAGACGGGATCATAGTCCCCAAAGCTCAACGCGCCGCCACCTGGGCGAGACGCTCGGCTTCCCACGTATCCAAAAGCTCCTTGGCGGCGTTGATGTTGGCTGCCGCGGCCTCGACCCATTGATCGAACTGATCCTGGCTCACAACGCGAACCTCGATCGGCATCGCATAGTGGTACCGGCCGCAGAGCTCGGAGCACTGACCGTAGAAGGTGCCCTCGCGCTCGGACAGGAACCAGGATTCGACGATCCGGCCGGGGACGGCATCCAGCTTCACGCCCATGGCGTTGATCGAAAACGCGTGGAGAACGCCGTTCGGATCCGAGGTGACCTGAAGCCGGACAACGGTGTCGACGGGAACGACCATCGGCAGGTTGGTCTCGAGCAGGCGCGGTTCGCCGGCATAGACCGGGCGGCCTGCTGCGTCGGTCGCCTCCGGATCAAGGATCGGGCTCGACGTGAAGGTACGGATCCCGTGATCGGGATAAGCGTACTGCCAAACCCAGGTCTGTCCGGTGACCTTGATGTTGATGGCGTCCTCCGGATCGTAGTCGTCGATGATGCGACCCGGGTCGTATTGCGCGAACAACAGCCCGAAGGACGGGATGGCGATCCCCACCAGGATCAGCACCGGAATCACCGTCCAGAGGACCTCAATGACCGTGTTGTGCGTCGTCCTGGATGGAACCGGGTTGGCCTTTGCGCGGAAACGGATGATCGCGATCACCATCAGGCCGACGACGAACAGCGTGATCAGAGTGATCACGATCATCACGCCGTTGTTGAAGCTGATGATGCGCTCCATGATCGGCGAGGCCGGCTCCTGGAGGGTGACCTGCCAGTTCTCCGGCTGCGCGAGCGCCGCCCCAGGCGCAGCCGTCGCCAAGACAAATCCAACAAGAGCAAGAACGCACCGCTTCGCGTGTTCAATTCCCCTGGTCACTTGCCCCATTTCCTCCATTGGACAGGCCCCTCGCGCTGCGCCGCAATCGCCGTGACCGCGTTGGCGCCGCGGCCAACCCCGGACCGACGGGCCCAGCTGAGCTTGGCCATTGCCTCCCCCGTACCGACCGTATAGGCGGTGTGAAATGACTCGCCCGGCCGTCCCTTGCTACAAAGCAACAAAAACCACAAACGCCAACTGTCTCGCAATGCCTCTCAAACGGGCACGATGCGGCATTTTTGCATCATTCGGTGAAGCGGCCTCGCAATCGCAGTGGGAAACGTCGTGATAGGGCGGATTTTAGCGGTTCGGCACGTCCACAGGAAGCGATTTCGCACCCTTCGCCGGCACAGTTTGCGGGCAGCCCATCTCGCGCGTTGCGGAGCCACGTTTCTGGGGACCGCGGCGATCGTCGCCACCGCGGCCCCGGCGGCGATGGCCCAGGTCGAAACCGTCGGGACCTTCGGCGATTGGCAACTCCAATGCGACACGCCGCCCGGCGCCCAGCAGGAGCAATGCGCATTGATCCAGACGGTGCAGGCGGCGGACCGGGAGAATATCGGGCTGGTTGTGATCGTGCTGAAAACGGCCGATCA
>CAYOBK010000301.1:0-13180 GCA_964402275.1 uncultured Bauldia sp. | reverse complement strand
CGGCGCGCCGGGTTCGGGCGGCGGACCGCATCCGGGTGACAGGGAGTGACCGCCGCCGGCGGACAGATGGCACTGGGGCTCGGCCACGCGCCGGCG
Source organism: uncultured Bauldia sp. (assembly GCA_964402275.1). GTDB lineage: Bacteria > Pseudomonadota > Alphaproteobacteria > Rhizobiales > Kaistiaceae > JADLGL01. Next base: position 13,084 of record CAYOBK010000301.1, on the reverse strand, counting down.
CTCAGCCGGGCCGATTTTGTCATCGGCAGCTGCAATCGCGACGCGCTTGGGGCGATCGACGCTTGGCCGGATTGGCACTCCGGTTGCCTCTTGCTGACCGGCCCCGAGGGCTCGGGCAAGACGCATCTCGTGCGGATCTGGGCCGAGCGGTGCGGCGCCCGTGAACTGGCCGCGGCCGATCTCATCGAGGACGATGAGACAATTGCCGGAGGTGATCCGGTCGCGGTCGAAGACATCGACCGGGTCGCGGAGAAGGAACGGGCGCTTTTTCACCTCCTGAACCGCGCACGCGAGACCGCAACGGCCGTCCTGTTGACTTCGCGCGACCCGGAAATCGCATCCAGGACGGCGCTGCCCGACCTCGCCTCCCGGCTCCGGGCGGCGAGGCCGGCTCGCCTTCTGCCGCCCGACGACGCCTTCCTCCGGCAGGTGCTGGTCAAGCTCCTGGCCGACCGCCAGCTCACGGCGCCTCCGCCGCTTCTCGACTTCATCATCCTTCGTATGGAGCGGACATTCGCCGCAGCCGCCGCCCTGGTCGGCGCCCTTGACGAGGCGGCGCTGGCAACCGGCCGCCCTTTGACGCGTCAGTTGGCAGCGCCGATACTGGGTGAACTGTTCGGCAGCCGGTAACCGGCCTTGGAAGCCAAATAGTCACAATCTCTGTTGTAGGATGCGCCCGTAGAGGCGTCATGGATCAGCAACATTTGGACATCGCCCTGCCCGAAAAGGGCACGGAACTGGCGAAGGAGCTGAATGGATCGGGTCTGAGGCACAGCCCCGACCGGTTCATTAATCGCGAGATTTCCTGGCTGCATTTCAACCGGCGCGTGTTGGAGGAGGCGGCCAGCGCCAAGCATCCGCTCTTGGAACGCGTGCGTTTTCTGTCGATATCGGCCGACAATCTCGATGAGTTCTTCATGGTCCGCGTCGCCGGCCTCAAAGGCCAGCACCGGGAAGGCGTCGCCAACGTGTCCGACGACGGGAGGACGCCGGGCGAGCAGCTCCGGCTGATCGGCGAGGTGGTTGCCGAGCTCGCCGAGGATCAGCAGGGCGTATGGGCCCGGCTGAGGCACGATCTTGCCGAGAAGGGCATCGTCCTCGCCGACGCCGCCGCCCTCAGCCAGCAGGAGCGCGATTGGCTCCGCGGCTACTTTCTCGAGACGATATTCCCGGTGCTGACGCCGCTGGCGATCGATCCGGCGCATCCCTTCCCGTTTATCCCCAATCTCGGCTTCTCGCTGATGCTGCAGCTCTCGAACCTGCGGGCGGGCGGGAAGATGACGGCGCTTTTGCGCGTGCCGTTGACGCTCAACCGGTTCATACAGCTGCCCTCGGAGGAACCGGGCGTGGATCGCTTCGTGCGGCTGGAGCAGACGATCCTGCAGTTCACCGACACCGTATTCCCGGGCTTCAAGGTAGAAGGCGGCGGCGCATTCAGGATCATCCGCGACTCCGACATCGAGGTCGAGGAAGAGGCGGAGGACCTGGTCCGGCTGTTCGAGAGCGCGTTGAAGCGTCGCCGCCGCGGGTCGGTCATCCGTCTTGAGATGGAGAAGTCGATGCCGGCGCCGCTGCGCGATCTCATTCGCCGCGAGACCGGCGTCGGCAGTGACGATGTATTCCTCGTCGACGGTGTTCTTGCCCTGAACGACCTGTCGCAGCTGGTGGCGCTCGACCGCCCGTCGCTCAAATTCGAGCCGTTTACCGCCAGGTTCCCCGAGCGCATCCGCGACCATGGCGGCGATTGCTTCGCCGCCATCCGGCAGAAGGATCTGATCGTCCATCATCCCTACGAGTCGTTCGATGTCGTGCTGCAGTTCCTGCGGCAGGCAGCCGCCGACCCCGATGTCGTCGCCGTAAAGCAGACGCTCTACCGCACGTCGAACGACTCGCCGATCGTCCGCGCATTGATCGAGGCGGCCGAGGCCGGCAAGACGGTGACCGCGCTCGTCGAACTCAAGGCGAGGTTCGATGAGGAGGCGAATATTCGCTGGGCGAGGGATCTCGAGCGCGCCGGCGTCCAGGTGGTCTATGGCTTTCTCGAGCTGAAGACCCACGCCAAGCTGTCGCTGATCGTCCGGCGTGAAACAGGTCGGCTTGCGACCTATGTCCACATCGGCACGGGCAACTATCACCCTGTGACCGCACGGATTTACACCGACCTTTCTTTCTTCTCGGCCGATCCCACCATCGGCCGCGACGTCGGCCGGGTCTTCAACTTCATCACCGGCTACTCGGAGCCCGGCGATCTCGAACGCGTTGCGATTTCGCCGATCATGCTCCGCCGCCGCATTCTCGATCTGATCGCTGGCGAGATAGAACATGCCAAGGCTGGGCGCCCGGCGCAGATCTGGATGAAGATGAATGCGCTCGTCGATGCCGAGATCATCGACGCGCTCTACGACGCCAGCGCCGCCGGCGTCGAGATCGAACTGGTGGCCCGGGGCATTTGCTGCCTCCGCCCAGGCATCCGGGGCCTCTCCGAGCGCATTACAGTGCGCTCGATCGTCGGGCGCTTCCTGGAGCACTCGCGCATCTACTGCTTCGGCAACGGACACGGGCTGCCTTCGGCGGAGGCGATCGTCTATATCGGCTCGCCGGATATGATGCCGAGGAACCTCGACCGCCGCGTCGAGGTTCTGGTGCGGCTGCTCAACCCGACGGTGCACCAGCAGGTGCTCGAGCAGATCATGGTCGCCAATCTTGCCGACAACCAGCAAAGCTGGCGCGTGCAACCCGACGGCACGTCGGTAAGGCTCTTGCCGCGGAAGGGGGAAAAGCGCTTTAACGCCCACCAATACTTCATGACAAATCCGAGTCTGTCGGGGCGTGGAAAATCCCTCAAGCTTAACCCACCCAAGGCGATCAGGCGCTAGCCAGCCGGCGCCGCTGGAGCCGGACGGGACGCGCGGCAGAGTGCCCAACGCAACTCCCGTCGCCGTCATCGACATCGGCTCGAACTCGGTCCGCCTTGTGGTCTATGAGCGGCTCGGGCGAGCGCCGACGCCGCTGTTCAACGAAAAGGCGCTTTGCGGCCTCGGCCGGGGGGTCACCGCTTCGGGGCGGATGGAGCAGCCGGCCATCGATGCCGCGCTTGCTTCTCTCCGCCGGTTTGCCGTTCTCAATCGCCAGCTGGGCGTTGGGCGGGTCGATGTCCTCGCAACGGCGGCCGTCCGCGACGCAGCCAACGGTCCGGATTTCATCGCTGCCGTGCAGGCAGCCACCAAGACCGACGTCACGATCCTCAGCGGCCGCGACGAAGCCCGGCTCTCGGCCCTCGGCATCATCTCGGGAATACAGAATCCGGACGGTATCGCAGGGGATTACGGCGGAGGAAGCCTTGAACTCGTCGAGGTCAGCGGCACCGAGTTCGGGTCGGGCGAAACCTTTGCACTGGGTGGCCTGACCCTCGAGGAGGCGTCGGGCGGCGATCGCATCAAGGCTCAGAAAATCGCCGCCAAGGCAATCGGATCGTCGAAGGTGATCCCGCGCGGGAAGCGCCGGGCCTTCTACGCCATCGGCGGCACCTGGCGGTCGTTGGCGCGGCTGCATATGCAGCAGACCGGCTACCCGCTTCGGGTGATGCACCACTACACGATCAGCACCGCCGAGGCCGTCGAGTTCTGTCGCATGGTCGGCCGGCACGAGATCGAATCCCTGGATTCGATCGAGGCCGTGTCGAAGAGCCGCCAGCCCCTGTTGCCCTACGGGGCGATCGTCCTGGGCGAGATTCTTGCCGCAATGAAGCCGACCAAGGTTGTCATGTCGGCTCTCGGCCTGCGCGAGGGGCATCTTTACACCCTGATGGATCGCGGACAGCAGGCGGAGGATCCGCTGCTGGTTGCCGCCGAGGAGTTCGCCATCCTCCGCTCGAGGTCGCCGGCGCACTCGCGCGAGCTGCTGCAGTGGACGGATGCCGCATTCGAGGCGATGGGTGTCGACGAGGCGGCGGACGAGGTTCGTCTCCGTCGCGCCGGCTGCCTCATCGCCGATATCGGTTGGCGCGCGCATCCGGAGTATCGCGGCCTGCAGAGCCTGAACATGATCGCCAACGCCAATCTGATCGGCATCGACCACCCCGGCAGAGCGTTCCTCGCGCTTGCCGTCTACTACCGCCACGAGGGCGTCGGCGCCGAGTTCAGTTCGCCGCGCCTGCGGGAACTCGCGACGCCGCGGCTGATCGAGCGTGCCCGAGTTCTCGGCGGATCGATCCGCGTCGCCCACATGATCTCGGCGGCAATGCCCGGCATCGTCAACCGAACCCGGCTGGAGGTGCGCGGCAGCGAACTGGTTCTGGCTCTTCCCCGCGATCTCGAGCCGCTGGGGGGCGAACGCGTCATGCGCCGCCTCCGGCAATTGGCGAAGCTGGGCGGTTGGGAACCCGCGATCGCGATCGAGGACTAGGCTATTCCGCCGCTTCGGCGTTGCGGACTTCACCCACGGGAACGACCCGGACGCGGCCGTCAACGACCCGAAGCGCGAGCTCTCCGCGCTTCAGCCGCAGCGCGGCCTCGCCGAACAGCGCGCGGCGCCAACCGGTAAGGGCCGGAACGTCGGCGCGGTCGTCGTCGGCGATTGCTTCCAGGTCGTCGACCGTTGCGATCACCTTGGACGCGACCCCCTCGTTCTCCGACACCATTTTCAGCAGCACCTTGAGCAGATCGATTGCGGCGGAGTTACGTTCGCCGCGCCGCGTCACCCGCGGCAGTTTCGGCAGCTGATCGCGGGGAATCGCGGCGACGGCCTTCATCTCCGCCAGAATCTGTTCGCCGGCTTTGGATCGCTCGAAGCCGCGGCCTATGGTACGGAGCGCGGCCAGCTCGGCAGGCGTGGTCGGGATCTGCGCCGCGATCTCATAGAGCGAATCATCCTTGACGATCCGGCTTCGCGGCACGTCGCGGGATTGCGCCTCGCGCTCCCGCCAGCCGGCGAGAGCCTTGAGAGCGGCGAGTTCGACGGGCTTGCGCGCGCGCATCTTGAGCCGCGTCCAGGCCCGTTCAGGCTCCATCCGGTAGGTCTCCGGCGAGGTCAGGATCTCCATCTCGGTCTCGACCCAGTCGACGCGCCCATGCGCCTCCAGCTTCTTCGCGATCGACTGGTAGACCTCGCGAAGGTGGGTGACGTCGGCTAGGGCATAGGTGAGCTGACGGTCGGTGAGCGGCCGGCGTGCCCAGTCGGTGAAGCGCGACGACTTGTCGATCTGGGCGCCGGTGAGCCGCGCCACCAGCTGGTCGTAGCTGATCGAATCGCCGAATCCGCACACCATTGCCGCCACCTGTGTATCGAACACAGGGTGAGGGATGAGGTTGCCGCGATGGAACACGATTTCGATGTCTTGCCGTCCCGAGTGGAACACCTTGAGGACGCCTTCATCGGCCATCAATTCGAAGAAGGGCGACAGGTCCAGATCGGGGGCCATCGCGTCGACCAGGATCGCGTCGTCCGGCCCGGCCATCTGGATCAGGCAGAGCTTCGGCCAGTAGGTCGTCTCCCGCATAAATTCGGTGTCGACGGTGACGTATTCCGCCCCTGCCAGCCGCCTGCATGCGACCGCCAGATCGGCTGTTTTTGTGATCGGCTGCATGGGGTCTCATATAGGCGGTTGCGGCGTTGTTGTCGCGCTGTTCAATCAGGCAGTTCGCGGCGCCGGATGGCCGCTTGCCGTCCTTGACAAAGCCCGGGGGGCGTGTGCTTTTTCGCCCCGCGCCAGCACCCGCAAAGATCGGCAGCCTCCGGGAAAATCGGCCTGATGCACCCCTATCGGAGCCACAGTTGCGGCGCCTTGCGATCGCCTGATGTCGGGAAGAAGGTCCGCCTCTCCGGCTGGGTCCATCGGGTCCGCGACCACGGCGGGCTGCTGTTCATCGACCTCCGCGACCATTACGGCATAACCCAGATTGTCGCCGATCCCGATTCGGCCGCTTTTGCAGCCGCGGAATCGGTGCGGTCGGAGTGGGTCGTCAGGGTCGACGGCGAGGTGAGGGCGCGGTCGGCCGAAACGATCAATCCCGGCCTCCCGACCGGCGAGATCGAGGTCTTTGCCCGATCGATCGACGTGTTGTCGAAGGCGGCCGAGTTGCCGCTGCCGGTGTTCGGCGAGCAGGATTACCCCGAGGACATCCGGCTCAAATACCGCTTTCTCGATCTCCGGCGCGAGCGGCTCCACCGGAACATCCTGAAACGCGCCGCCATCATTTCCTCGATCCGCCGCCGCATGACCGAGGCGGGCTTCTTCGAATTCCAGACGCCGATTCTGACGGCCTCTTCGCCGGAAGGGGCCCGCGATTTCCTCGTGCCGTCGCGCCTCCACCCGGGGAAATTCTACGCGCTGCCGCAGGCGCCGCAGCAGTTCAAGCAGCTGATCATGATCGCCGGCTTCGACCGCTATTTCCAGATCGCGCCCTGCTTCCGCGACGAGGATGCGAGAGCCGACCGGTCGCCCGGCGAGTTCTACCAGCTCGACATCGAGATGAGCTTTGTCGATCAGGAGGACGTCTTTCGGGCGGTCGAGCCGGTTCTCCGCGGGCTATTCGAGGAATTCGCCGGCGGCAGGTCGGTCAACGGGGAATTCCCTCGCATCGCCTATGCCGACGCGATTCGCAGATACGGGAGCGACAAGCCGGACCTCCGCAATCCGATAGAGATGTCCGATGTCACGGGCCATTTCCGCGACTCCGGCTTTCGCGTCTTCGCCGGCCAGATCGCCGCCGATTCCAAGGTGGAGGTCTGGGCGATACCGGCGCCGACCGGCGGCAATCGCGCCTTCTGTGATCGCATGAACGCCTGGGCGCAGCATGAGGGCCAGCCCGGGCTTGGCTACATCTTCTTCCGCGACGACGGGGAGGGCGCCGGACCGATCGCCAAGAATCTCGGACCCGAGGGGACGCAGGCGATCCGCGAGGAACTCCGCCTCGGCGACGGCGATGCCGTGTTCTTCGTCTGCGGCCAGCCGGCCAAGACCGCTCCTTTCGCGGCGACGGCCCGCCAGCGGATCGGCAACGAACTCAACCTGATTGACCGGGATCGTTTCGAGTTCTGCTGGATCGTCGACTTCCCGATGTTCGCTTGGAACGAAGATGAGAAGCGGGTCGATTTCTCGCACAATCCCTTCTCGATGCCGCAAGGCGGGCTCGAAGCCCTGGAGACCGAGGACCCGCTCGGGATTCTCGCCTATCAGTACGATATCGTCTGTAACGGCGTGGAGCTGTCCTCGGGCGCCATCCGCAACCACAAGCCGGAGATCATGCGAAAGGCCTTCGCGATCGCCGGCTATGACGAGGCGGTGTTGGAGGAAAGGTTCGGCGGCATGTTGCGGGCGCTGCAATATGGCGCCCCTCCGCATGGCGGTGTCGCGCCGGGCATCGACCGCATCGTCATGCTGCTCTGCGGCGAGGAGAATCTCCGCGAGGTGACGATGTTCCCGATGAACCAGCAGGCCGAGGACCTGCTGATGGGCGCGCCGTCAGAGGTGACGGCAAAGCAGCTGCGCGAGCTCAATATCCGCCTCAACCTGCCGCAGGAATAAGCGATCACCGCGCACTACGGCTCCAGCGGTTCGACCGTGAGCACGACCGACAGCAGCGGCAGCAGCGACCAGGGCGACTCTTGGACCATCGCCATCACCGCGACCAGCGGCACCGGCTCCTCGGGGCGCGCGCTGACGAGGAGTATCGACGGCCCGCGGAGGAACTGCTGGATCGGCGGGCTTATCTCGGTCGCGATGGTTCGGTCGATGGTGAGCCCAAGAAGGAACGGAAGACCGATGATGAATTCGTTCCGGTATTGATTTGCCGGCTGGTTCGTCCCCTGCGCCGTCCATTCGAACAGCCGATCGGCGACGGCTTCGTCGACGACCCGGATCTCGGCCCAGTTGAAGGTCAGCTGCAGCAACTGTTCCGGGGACAGCGAATCGAGATTCTCGAACATCTGGCGCGTAACGCCGCCGATCTCGAAGCTCGCGGTGACCGATCCGGCGTCGGCGACCGCAACATGGAGGTCGCCGAAAAGCAGCGTCTCGGCGGCGGCGTCCCACTCCATATAGAGACCAAGATCGATGATCAGTTCGGTATAGCCCACCTGGTTCAGGAGCCGGCGAACTTCGCCCGGCACCAGCGACAGCGGCAGGTTGAAACCGGCGACCTCGAACGCCCCGTTCGTCGGCAGCGCATCGAGATAGCCTTCGGTGCCGATCAGGAGCCGGTCCACGGTGACCGGCAGCGTAGCACCAGCCGCGAACTCGAAATCGGCCAGCTCGATGAACGCGAGTGTCGGCAGGATCTCCTCGATTTTAGTCAGTTCCTGGCCGGCGGCTATGATCTCGAGGACCCGGCGGATGATCGCCTCGTCGGGCATCGTCAGGCCGCCGAGCGCGAAGGCGCCGATCTTCAGGTAGCCCTCGCCGCCGATGACGACATCGAGGTCGGCGAGTCCGACCTCGCCGAGGCCGCCGAGCGACAGATCCGAGATGTAGAACTCGCCGAGATGGAAACGGTCGACCTCGTCGGTGAAGATGTCGAGACCCTGGATGCTGAACTCGCCGAGCCCCCAGGGTGAGATCAGGTCGACCAGGATCTCCTGCGTGAGTTTTTCGGCTTCGAGAGCCGGAATGTCGGGATCGGTCAGGATCCGTTCGAGGATCGGCGTGAACGGCTCCGCCGCCTGGCGCATCCTGAAATCGTCGATTTCGATCGCGCGGATGCGAAGTTGAAGGTCGGGCGCCGCCACGATGATGTTTCGGTATTCGGCATGGCCGAGCATCGTCCGCCACTCGCGGTCGCCGTCGGCATAGGCGGCGGGGTCGAGAACCCAGGCAATGGCGTTGAAATCGATGTTCTCCGACCTGAGGTCGTCGACGGTAATGACGAACAGCGCGTCCGGCGAGGGCGATTCCATGATCAGAGGGCCGGCGCTGGTCGATTCGATTCGGCCTTCGCCCACGCCTCGTACAACGAAATTGTGATAGGAGACGAGGCTGTTCAACCCGCCCGCGAACTGGCCGATATCGATCCGATCCATCGCGATCTCGTCGATGCCGATCTGCTGCGCGCGCCCCCAAATGTCGAGGATCGAGGTCAGCGGCCGGGTGTCGTCGAATGCATTGCCGGTCTCTGGCACCACCAGATTGTCGATCGCGAAAGCGGTGACCTTGACCTCGGTCGTCGGTGTCCGCGCCACGATTCCGTCGACGGTGAACGAGGCGAAGGCGTATCCGTTCGGACCAACGGCGCGATAGCCGGCCACCGCGATCGGATCGAATTCGATGATCAACTCGCGGCCCGAGATCCTGAGGCCCGTGAGCACGGCTTGATTGCCCGTCCCGGTGAGGCTTTCGTAAGCGGCATCGATATCGGGCGAGGCATCGAGCTCGGCGACCCAGGCGTCGAGCGCCTCGGCTGCCGCGCCCAGGCCCTGGGCGAAGCCGAGTTCCGCCGACAGGCCCACGCCAATTGCCGCCAGAACGCCAAGTCGCAAGGAACGCCTCAACATCTCAACTCCTTCGGTACACGCCGGTCGATCCGCCGTCGGTCATCCCTCGGGGCGTGCCGGTCAATCATTCGCCGTTACGACGACGTCTAGCAAGGTGAACAACAGCTCCGGCGCGCGCAACAGAGCATCGACGATGATCGGCAATTCCAGCGGTTCCTCGAGCGTGGCCTCGATCGTCAGCGTCCGCGGATTGCGCAGGAACGCCCCGATCGGGATACCGACCCGCTGCGCCAGCGTCGGGTCTTCGAACGTTCCGAGGAGAAGCTGGAACACCACCGCCAGGGCGCCGGCTGCTTCCTCCGGCGGGATACCCATCAATTCGGCCTGGACGCGCATGAAGGTCTCCATCGCGCCGGCATTTTCGAAGCGGATCCGCAGCGACTCGACCTTGGCCGAGGCCAGGAGCTCGTCGATCCCGCCTGGCTCCTGCAGCATGGACAGCGGCAGGCCGACGAACACGCCGGAAATGTCGACGTGACCGATTTCCGCGATGGTCATTGCCACCGAATTGGCGACCAGCGTGTCGGCCTCGGCGTCGAACTCGCCGCTGATGCTGAGGTCCATAACGAGGACGTCGAACCCCATTTGCCTGAGGATGGAAGTGACGTCGGACTGACCGGCGAGCAATATCGGAAGCTCGAGGCCGCTGACGGTCACGGCGACCGAGTAGGGCTCGTCCTGGACGATCTCGCCTATCTGCAGCGTTGCACCGCCGATCACCAAGTCCTCGTCGGCCGGGACGTCGAACAGCAATTGCTGGATCGCGGCGGCGGTCAGCGGGATGAGGGGACCGCCCTCCGCGGCAAGATCGGCGAGGGGAGGGATAACGATGTCGGTCAGTTCGATGAGGTCCCAGAACAGGAAGTTGGTGCCGTCGGAGAGATTGCCGTCGATCAACCGGATCGTATCGGCGACGAACCCGCCTTCCTCCAGCGCCACCGGATTGACGACGACGATCTCGCCGACGAACGCATGGGTGAGATTGACCTCGTCGTCGACCGCGAAGCCGGTGATGGTGATCGTGTCGCCGGCCTCCGTCGCCGCCTGGTAGGTGGCGGCCAGCGTCGTTGACGCGCCGGTAACCATGGCGACCAGTTCATCGGCGACCGCGATCGGATCCGTGGACAGGGCGGGATCGGCGGCGACGAGCGCCAGCCCGGCAAGAAGTCTCGACACGCCCCGCGCCTTGCGGCCCATCTATCTCCTCCGGTCGTCTTATCTCTTGTGCGCAGGACAGTCTGAGCGGGCGAGATCGAGCAGATCGAAACATTGTGTCGGGAGTTTGAGTCACTGGCAAGGCAACGCGGACCGGGCCGAACGCGCCGCCGCTTCACCGTCCGCAGGCGCGGAGATGCACGGCCGCTTGGACCCGCGCGTGTCTCGATTTCGGCGGTCGGCGCGCCTCGGCCAAAGCCCTGCCGGCAAAGAGAAAACCCGCCCAAGCCTGGCAGCCGGGCGGGTTTGCAAAACCCGAAGCTTGTTCGGAGCAAAGGTTGATGCCCGGCAGCAAGCTGCCGGACATGGTTACTTGCGGCGAGCCGCCGTTCGGCGACGGGTTGTCGTCTTCCGGGCGGCGGTCTTGCGAGCCGTCGTCTTGCGAGCGGTCGTCTTCCGACGCGCCGGTTTTCTCGCCGTCGTCTTGCGGGCGGTCTTCCGCGCCGCCGGCTTCCGCGTAGTCTTCTTGCGAGTCGACGCCCGCTTCGTGGTCCGTGTCGCCGCTTTGGCGGCTCGACGGGGCTTCTTCACACCAACCATGAGTTTTTCTCCGCGTGGTGATGGTGGACTACACAGTGTGGCATGCGAATCAAACACGATGTGCACGACACCGCCTGACACACATGCGGTGTGTATACCAGTATCTGTGACCGAAAGGTTATGATCGCGTCAACCTTTTCCGCAGCAAAAACGCATCAGCGAATCGTTTCGCGTGCATTTTTCCCCCGATCACGATGCTGATCGACGCGCGAGTCGACGCTCAGCTGCATCCCGTCGTACCGCCGCACGTGTCGCACTTCAGGCATGTGCCGTTGCGCACGAGCGTGAAGTTCCCGCACTCCGGACACGCCTCGCCGACATAACCTTTCATGCGCGCTTCGGCGATGCGCATGCCGTCGTCGGCGGATTGCGCCGACGTTTGAGCGGCTCCACCCGTCGCTTCGACGGAGAGCGGCGACGGCTCGAAGATCGTCTCCTCGACCACGATCGTCTCGGTTTCGACCGAGGGCAGGGAACGCATTTCGGCCGGCGAGAGCTCGGTCTCGACCCGCCGCAGCGCGGCGGTTGCCGTCGCGCGGCTGCCGCCGATCGCCGTGACGTTGCCGCCGCGCGAACCCGTCGGCCCCTTGCTGCCGCCGCGGGCATCGACGATTCCCAACCGAAGCGCGCGGCCGCGCATCAGACCGTGGCTGACGATCGCCTCGGGCGGCGCCTTCGTCTTGTCCTCGCCGCTGCCGATCGTCGTCGAACCGATCTCCTCCGGATTGACATGGGCGAGATCGGATCGGCCGAGATAGGAGATTGCCAGCTCGCGGAACACATAGTCGAGGATCGACGTTGCGTTCTTTATGTGGTCGTTGCCCATCACCATGCCCGCCGGCTCGAAGCGGGTGAAGGTGAAGGCCTCGACATACTCCTCGAGCGGCACGCCGTATTGCAGGCCGAGCGAGATCGCGATCGCGAAATTGTTCATCATCGCCCGGAAGGCGGCGCCTTCCTTGTGCATGTCGATGAAGATCTCGCCGAGGCGGCCGTCGGAATATTCGCCGGTATGGAGATAGACCTTGTGGCCGCCGACGATCGCCTTCTGGGTATAGCCGGTTCGCCGGTCGGGCATCTTCTCGCGCTTGCGGACTTCGATCACCCTCTCGATGTGGCGCTCCACGATCCTCTCGGCGAGCGCCTCGGCCTTGCGAAGCGCCGGCTTGGCGGCGTACTCGGCCGCCACCTCATCGGCGTCGTCCTCGTCATCCTCGGCGATCAACTGCGCGTTCAGGGGCTGCGACAGTTTCGAGCCGTCGCGATAGAGGGCGTTCGCCTTCAGCGCCAGCTGCCACGACAGCATGTAGGCGTTCTTGCAGTCCTCCACCGCGGCGCCGTTCGGCATGTTGATCGTCTTCGAGATGGCGCCCGAAATGAAGGGCTGCGACGCTGCCATCATCCGGATGTGGCTCTCGACCGACAGCGCCCGCTTGCCGATCCGGCCGCAGGGCGAGGCGCAGTCGAACACCGGCAGGTGCTCGTCCTTGAGCCCCGGCGCGCCTTCGAGAGTCATCGCGCCGCAGCAATAGATATTGGCCGCCTCGATATCGGCCCTGGCGAAGCCGAGCGCATCGAGCATGTTGAAGTTCGGGTCTGCGAGCTGCTCGGCATCGAGGCCGAGCACGTCACGGCAGAACTCTTCGCCGAGCGTCCATTTGTTGAAGGCGAATTTGATGTCGAAGGCCTGCTTGAGCCCCGCCTCGAGCCCGGCGAGCTTCTCCTTGGTGAAGCCCTTCTCGGCGAGCCGCGCGTGATTGACGCCCGGCGCGTCCCTGAGCGTGCCGTGGCCGACCGCGTAGTCGACGATGGCGCGCACCGCCTCCGGCGCATAGCCGAGGAC
>CAYOBK010000300.1:0-5583 GCA_964402275.1 uncultured Bauldia sp. | reverse complement strand
TTCGCCGCGTTTAACGAGTGCAGCCACCTCATAACTCCCGGCATCCCAATAGAAATCCGGCTTGACCGGGCAACCACACATCGGAACGACCTCGGCCTCCACGGTCACGCCGGCGGCGGCCTCGGCCCGGCTCACGGAACTCGCGGCCATATCACCCTGAACAAAAAAACCAGCCAGTTCGATCACCCACCCGTCGCCGCCGGTCAGGTGCCGGCCCGGAACGATCCATTGGGTCATGGACGTTTTCGTCGCACTCTCGCGGCAGGCTGCGGAGCGTCGACGCATTTCGGCGTGGGGCGTCGATGGAGCCAAGTGTAGAAGTCAGTCAGAAGATGCGCCAAAAGGCGCGCGGGAGGACCAGCCAGATGAAACGCCTTGTCTCTGCATGCCTTGCTATAGTCGTGGCGACGAGCACTGCTCTTGCCCAATCGGTCGAGCCGGCACCGCCGCCGGACTACATGACGGAGGAAGGCGCGCTTGTCTGGCGGGTTCTCGGCGCCGGCTGCGACGCGTTCACCTACGAGGACGACTGCCTGGCCTCGATGGCTCTGGCGATCAGGAACGCCGCCGAGCTGCCCGAAGCCGATCGCGAGGCCATCTACGCGAAGATCCGCGGCTATAAGGCGATCTATCCGTTCATTGCCGGCCCGATCGACAATGTCCTCACGCAGGCCGGGCTACCGTTGGAGGATCCCGCACCGGCGCCGTAGCCATCGGCGGCGCCGCTTTCGCCCGAGACGCTGCCTTCCCGCCGCTCGAACTGACGGCCGGAAGCAGACGCCGCGCATCGACGGGGCGCGCTGCTGCGTGCGCCGGTCCGTCGGACGGCTCGCCGTCGCGGCGGAGTGCCGATGTCGCTGCTGCGATGCGGCGCACTGTCGTTCCGAGAGATTCGATTTGCCGTCGGCGGCCCTTTCGCCTCGACGGACGCGGCTTTTTAGGGAAAGATCACGCCCGCGCAATTCTTGCGCGCGTAGTGTCAGGAAATGAGTACATCCGGGACCAGCGCTCGGATGGCCATCCAAGAAAACTCAGTCCTAGGGAGGAAGAACTATGAGTCTCGGTAAGAGGGTTCTGACATTGACCGCGGCCGGAGGGGCCGTGGGTATTGCCGCCCTGTTGATCTCGAGCAGCGCGAGTGGGCAAAGAGCCGACGGGCCGCCGGTCGCGGCAACACAAAACACGGTCGCCGAATGGCACGTCACGGCTGACGAATGGGCTCCGCCGGCGCCCGGCCGCGTCGCGGCCGACTGGGTCTATGGCCCCCGCTTCGACCTCGATGAGGTCGTGATCTGGAACCCGGTCAAGCAGCGGATGATTGACGGCGAAGACGTCATCATGACCACCATCCAGGTCCACAACAACGACGCCTACTGCGAGCTCGCGGCCGCCGGCTATCATGCCAGCTGGATGGAGCAGCAGCACCGGCCGCTCGACATCTGGCAGGTTGCCGACATGTGGGCGGCCTGCCCGCCGACATTCAACGAGGCCGGCGAACAGACCAACACCATCGCGATGCCGGGCACCCGCGTTTCGGAGACTACCGAGACGCAGATCCAGCGGGCGCTCGACAGCGGCGCGATGGTGCTGATGGTCCCGACGGTCGACTCGTATGAGGAAGCCCTCGAGATCGTGCAGTGGGCCTACTTCCCGCCTCTCGGCAAGCGCAGCTCCGGCGGCGGCCAGGCCTTCAGCATGTTTCAGGGCGTCCCCGGTGGCTATCGCAACTCGTTCAACGACAATCTCGTTCTCGTTCTGATGATCGAGACCCTGTGGGGCGTCGACGACATAGAGAAGATTGCCAACATCGAGGGCGTCACCGCGATCTTCGCGGCCAGTGGCGACCTCGGCAATTTCTCCGGATACGGCCCCGGCGATGCGCCTTACGAGTGGCTGATCACCCAGATCCACGACGCGGCGATGGACGCGGGAATCCGCCTCTGCGGTCCGATGTCCTGGCATCCGGCCCGTAATCCGGACCGTCAGGACTTCACCTGCTTCCAGGGAGGCCGCAACGCCGAGGCCGATCTCGCCGAGCAGCGCGTGAATTAGCGCACCATCATGAAAGGACGCCGTGGCCGCATGGCCACGGCGCGTTTTTCCGCCGGCGTTAGGGCACCGCGCTCTCCGCTACCGTGAGAGCCGCCCGTGCCTCCTCGGCGAAATAGGTCCCGACCCAGACGATGTAGTCCCCCGACAGCGGGCTGTCGAAACGGACCGACGGGTTGAGCGCATCTCCGGAGTCGTCGTCGCAGACCCAATTCCCGGCCGGATCGAGCACCAGCAGCGTCGTGTCCTGATCGGACTCGACGGCGAAGATCAGCGGCAGCGCTCCCGCGGTGAACCTGACGCGCGTTGTCGCGATTCCGCTGATATGGCCCCCGCATTCCGGCGCGCCGTCGCCGAGGATCTCGGCAGCATCGATCGGTCCTCCCGCGCGGAGGTTCAATGTTTGCGGCTCGAACCCGGTCGTCACCGCAAGCATCGGGTAATGCGGATCGCGGGATGGATCGATGAGGGTGCGGCTGATCGACAGCACCGCCGAAGCGGGGCTCGGATTGAACGTCGCGACCCAGACATCGTACCCGCCACCGATCGGATTCTCGATCAAGAGCCACGGGTCGACGCCCGGTCCGGAATCGTCGTCGCAAAGCGCTCTTTGGTCGGGGCCGAGCACGATCAGGGCCGTATCTTCCGACGACGCCACCGCGACCACGAGCGCCGGCATGCCGGCTTCGAGCTGAAATCTGAAGTCGGGCTGCGTCGCGACATAACCGTAGCAGTCGCCGGTGCCGGCGCGCTCGGCGCGCACGTCGCCGCCTGCAATGACGTCGACCACCAACGGATCCGGCTCGAAGCCGGCTCCGAGCGTCGCTTCGCCGTGATCGGCCGCAAGATTGCGATCCATCACATCGGTCAGGACCGACGTGATCGCCAGCGCCACCTCGCCGGCTTCGCCGAGGTTGAACGCGCCGAGCCAGATATTGTATTCGCCCGATACCGGGGCCGCGACGACGATCTGCGGGTCGAGGCGGCCGCGCGAATCGTCGTTGCATAGCCAGTTGCCGGCCGGGTCGCGGACGACCATCGTCGGATCGGCGTCGGATTCGACCGAGAAGATCAGCGGGCGATCGCCGGCGGTCGCCGTGTAGAGCACACGGACATGCGCGGCGGCGGGGATGAAGCCGATGCACTCCGGCCCGAGCGTCGCGGCGTCGACCGGCCCGCCGATCTCGACGGGCACGATCTGCGGATCCGGTGCGAATCCCTCGGTCAAGATGAGGGTGGCGGCACTCGGCGGGAGCGTGATATCTTGGGCGGCAACCTCATTCGGCCCGACGATCGCGACGGCCATCAGGCAAGCAGCGAGAAGGGGCGGTCTGACAGGCATCGGTCCAATGTCCCCCGGTTGACGCTTCGCCGCGGGGCCCCGCCCGACCCCGGGCGTCAATCTAGCAGCAGCCACTTCGGATTTGTACCGCGAACCTTGATGACAAATCGGCCGGGAATCGATCCTATGCGAGCGCCGCTCCGCAGTGCCTTGGTCCGCCGAACGAGAATCTTTGCATTGGGGGCCGGCACGGCGCTGACGTGTTTCGTGGCGACGACCTTGCCGGCGCCGGGTCAGGACGCGCCGCTCGAACCTCCTCCTCTCCTCTCCGAGACGCGCGATCAGGGCGGCTGGCCCGCGGAGCGCGGCTGGCCGGACGGGCCCGGCCGGGACCGCACAATCGGTGTCTGCTCCAACTGCCACGGGCAGTCTCCGCAACAGCCGCAGCGGACTGACCTGTGGCCGGGGCTTCTGTCATTCATGGAGACGCAGGGAATGCCCGTCCTTCCGGACGGCATCCGCCAGGAGGTGCTCTCCTATCTGCAGAACTACCTGTCGTTCGAGGCTGCTCCGCCGGCACCTTGAGTATTCGACAGACTCTTGCCGCGCTCCGTTTCCGGACAGCTGAGGGCGCCACCGCTCGTGAGGCCTATGTCGGAGGCGGCGGCAGACGATCATAGCCAACAAGGCCGCGCCCTCACCAAGATCGTCAAGCGTTACGAGACCCCTGAGTCTCATGTGTATCCTGCTCCCGGACATGCGGTTGACCCACCTTCCTGTGGAGTCCAATAATCGACGACCACAGCGGGCAATCAGCACTGTGGGTGAACAGACGCCGGAAGAGCACGCGCAGCCTGTCTGCCCGGCCGAACCGGCAACACTTGAAGGGAGGATAAAGTGAACAAGAAGCACCTGTTAACGCTCGGCGCCGCCGGGCTCACGCTCGC
This sequence comes from uncultured Bauldia sp., assembly GCA_964402275.1. Classification (GTDB taxonomy): domain Bacteria; phylum Pseudomonadota; class Alphaproteobacteria; order Rhizobiales; family Kaistiaceae; genus JADLGL01. Next base: position 1,305 of record CAYOBK010000300.1, on the reverse strand, counting down.
TCTTGCCGCGACGCAGGCGTTCGCCCAGGGTGTCCCGGGCAACAAGACCATCCTCATCGTCTGCGGCGACGAGAACGGCAATGTCGCGATGTGTACGAGCATCGACGACATCACCCTCAAGAACCGTCTGGAACTCCTCATGGGACACCGCGTGACCATGATGGGCCACGACACGGACGACGCCGAGATGCTGGCGGCGGCCAACGCGGCGGATCTTGTGATCCTCCCCGAGTCGGTGCTCTCCGGACAGATCGGCACGGCCCTTGTGTCGACCCCGACCCCGATCCTCAGCTCCGAGTCGTTCCTGCAGGATGAGTTCGGACTCATTGTCCCGCCATTCGCACCTGTCGATCCCGGCTTTCCCGGCGGAGTCACCGTGGATCAGCTCCAGGCCTGGTCCCGCGTGTTTTGGTCCCTTGGCCTCCTGCTCGACATAGAAGTGCCGCCCCCGGCGGACCCGAACGCTAACAACGCGGAACGTAACGCCTATCGGGCGGCCGTTGACGTTGCCACTGCGGCGGCCCTTGCGGATGTGCCGGCCCCGTCGCACGGCGTCACCGTCGACCAGCTGGATATCGTCATCGTCGACCCCGATCATCCGCTGGCGGCCGGTCTCTCTGGCCTGGTGCATGTCTACAACTACAAGCGTGAGATGAACTGGGGCGCGCACCTGGCGCCCGGGGCCCACGTTGTGGCAACGCTTGCGCCGTCCCTCGAGGCGGCCGGCGATGCCGAAGGCAACGTTGCTGCCGACTACTCCTCGGCAGCCACGATCTACTTCGTTCCTCAGGGCGGCGAGCTCGCGGACGGCACGGCCGCTGCAGGCTTGCGCATCCAGTACTTCGTCGAGAATGAGAACGGCCCCGGCACGTACAATCTGATGACCGAAGAAGGCCATCGCCTCTTCGACGCGGCGATCAATTGGGCGTTGAGCAACCCAACCGGGATGTAGAATAAGATCGGTCGACTGGGCTCACGAGACCGGATCAGCCAACGCACAGGAACCGCGCCGGGGGGCAATGCCTTCCGGCGCGGCTCGTTCGACCACCTGTCAGGCACGAAGCGCGTCGCGACACGGCGTTCGGTCAGCAACTGGTCGCGTGGTCGTTGGCTCCCGTCCGTCGCCTTCCGTCAATCTCGCCAAGAATTCAACGGCCTCCGATTTCCCGTGGGTTGCTTTGACGGCTGGAATGACAGAAAGTCGGGATTGCGGTCAACGCGAAGCCCAGCCAGTCGGGATGAATTGGCGGGAAAGGGAGGAGAAGGCAAATGGCCAAGAAAGAGGGGGTTGCCCCGTCCAGGTCG
>CAYOBK010000299.1:0-3745 GCA_964402275.1 uncultured Bauldia sp. | reverse complement strand
TTGATCTGCATCGGCCGCTCGCGACCGATGCAGTCGGCGCGGTCGGTGCGCGCTTCGCAGGCGCCGTCGCCCAGCCCCGGCTCGTTGCACACGCCGTTGAACGCGGCGAAGCATGCATCGGTCTGGAAGCGGAGGAAACCGATATCGCCGCAATCGTCGCGGTCGGTTCCTTGGGTGCAGGCGCCGGTACCGTAGCGCGGCTCGTCGCATTCGCCGTCATTTGCCCAGCGGCAGCTGTTGTCCTCGACGCCGGTGGCGATCCGCCAGCAGTCCGAATAGTCGGTTCCGGCCCGACACGCGCCGGTGCCCAGCCCCGGGTCATCGCATTCGCCGTCATTGGCCCAGCGGCAGCTGTCGTCTCCGCGATAGCTTCCGGGATCTTTACCGGGGGCCTGCAGCCCAACCATCTCGCGCAGCAAATCGATCGAAACGGTGTGCTTGGCGTCCTCGGTATCCGCAAGCTGAATGGAGGCGGCCGGTCGGAGAGGGGCCAAAGCCGATGTCGCGGCGAGAAGCGTCACGGCCGCCGCAATCGCAGCGGCGAGATGACGACTCCGAGGACGCAACGCCGCGCTCAAGTCTCAGACCGCCAGCGGCGCACAACCGCCGACATAGGCCGGCATCTGGTTGAGCGGCCGCAGATATTCGGCGCTGCACCAGCCGTCCGCGCGCCCGTCTTCGTCGATATCGATCATTGCCCATCCGTCGTCTATCGCCAGCACATGCACCGTCCGGGCAACGCAGAGATGCGCGACAACCGTGCCGTTCGGCCGATCGCGGACGTTCAATTGGGTGGCGCCGACGAACATGCGCCGATCATAGCTGATCTGGAGGCGTATGGGGTCGTAGCCGACCACATTCCCGTGCCGGTCGAATGCTCCGATCGTATTGAAACGCGGATTCAGGATGTTGGTATCAATCGGCACGCCGCCGGCGCTCATGATGGGATTGCCTTCGATCTGCGTCTTGTTCTGATAGAGATGCCAGCGGCCGGAGTTGATGAACTGCCGCGTGCCGCCCCACGCCGGCGCCTCGGCGACCCAGGTCAGCGAGGCAACGCCCGCATCGAGCGCCGCCGCGCAGTGGGCGCCTGATCCGTAGCAGCCGACATAGTAGCGGCGGCCGAGGATCCGGTTGACGACGGTAAGATATTCGATCACGTCCGCGCTGCTATGCGTGTCGCTGTCGAGGCCGAAAAAGATAGCCGTGCCATGTGGTTGGCGGATCTCGCCGGCGCGCGCCAGGCAGAAATTGGCGTCTTCGCGCCCGGCGGCGGCGGTGAATCGGCCGGCGACATGCGACCGGTGCTGATAGACGATGGCCAGCGTCAGTCCGTGGTCGAAGATCATGTCACGCTCATAGGGCGTGACGTTCTTGCCCGGAATATTGTTCTCCTGCGCGTAGTAGCGGAAGATCGTCTGCACCCCGTTGTCGGCGAGCGGCCGCAGGAAGGCGGGGTTGGTACCGTGCCCGGTGTCGACGATGAGGGCGTTGGTGCCGGTGAGCGCCGCAAAGGCTCGGGTCGGCGCCAGCGAAAGCATCGACGAGGCGACGAGGGTGGCCCCGCCGGAGCGAAGAAAACCCCGCCGTGAGATTGTCGGCGTCATGAACTGGCGTCTGTTTCCTGCCCCGAACGCATACTGGTCCGTCGACTCTCCCTGCGAAAGCCTCATGGGTGGGAGGCTGGGGAGAAGCCGACATGCGGCGTCAGATATCGGCAATATTCGGAAACGCTCCGTTAAGAGCGCGCGCCGCTGTTCGATGACCGGCCGAGCGCCGCGCGATCGGCGATGAGCACCGCATTCGCCGTCGAGATTCTGCCCGCCGGCATCGACCGATCGCCGGCGATCAGCCGCTCGACCGCCTCCTGCTTCCCTTCACCGGTCACAATCCAGACAATCCTGAGCGCGCGGTTGAGCGGCGCGAAAGTCAGCGTCATGCGCCGGTATCCCTGGTAGGGCCCGGTGACCGCGACGTCCACCGCGGCGGTGAGTGCCGGATCGCCCGGCACCAGCGACGCCGTGTGCCCGTCCGCGCCGAGGCCGAGCTGCACGATGTCGATGCGCCCCGGCAGGGACGCGGCGTAGTCGTTTGCGGCCTCGATGAGATCGACGGCATCGACGGGCATCGCATGAACCGTCGCCGGCACGCGGTTGGCCAGCGCCGTGTGGAGGAGGGCCAGATTGCGCGCCGGATGCCCGGAGGCCACGATCCTCTCGTCGACCTGGTAAAGATCGACGCGCGGCCAGGGAAGGTTGGCCGCCGCCAGCCGCTCCAGCGCCGCCCATGGCGTCGTGCCGCCGCTCACCGCGAGCGATACCCGGTCGGCGTCCCGCAGCCGTTCCGCGAGGTAAACCTCCAGCAGCGCGGCCGCCTCCCTTGCGACGTCGCCGGCCATGATCACCCGCACGTCCGATGCCTCAGCTATTCGGCTTGCGGTCGAGAAATCGAGCGGCCGCCGGCGGGCCCCAGCTTCCCTTGAAATAGGGGTGCACCGGGTCGGCGGCCGAAAGGATCGGCTCGACGATCCTCCACGCTGCCTGCACGCTGTCCTGCCGCGCGAAGCGCCTCGCATCGCCGGCAAGCGCATCGTCGAGGAGCCTCTCATAGGCGTCGCGGCGTCGCGGTTCGTTCGCCTCTTCGATCACCTTGAGCTCGACCGGCCGGCTGACGAGCGCGTTTCCCGGCCTTTTCGCCTGGACGGTCAAAGTTATTTGTTCCTTTGGCTTCAATTCGAAGCGCAGGGAGTTCGGCAACGGTTGATCGGTCCGGTCGGTGAACAGCGGCCGGGGCGGCTTGCTGAACCAGACGACCGCCTCCGTCACGGTCTTCGCAAGATGCTTGCCGGCGACGACGTGCCAGGGGACCCCGGCCCAGCGCCATGAATCGATCTCCGTCTGCAAAGCCGCAAACGTCTCGGTGTCGGAGTCGGCCGGTACGCCGGGCTCCTGACGGTAGCCGTCATACTGACCGCGGACGACCGAGCTCGGCGAGAACGGCCGCATCGCGGTCAAGACCTTGGCGCTTTCGTCTCGCAGGGCGTCCGGTTCGTCCGAAACCGGCGGCTCCATGGCCATCAGCGCCACGATCTGCAGCAGGTGATTCTGCACGACGTCGCGGATCGCGCCGATGCCGTCATAGAACCCGCCGCGGCCCTCGACGCCGAAGGATTCGGCCATCGTGATGTGGACGCGATCGACGAAGTGCCGGCTCCACAGCGGCTCGAGGATCGAGTTCGCGAAGCGGAACACCAGGAGATTCTGCACCGGCTCTTTCCCGAGGAAATGATCGATCCGGAAGATCGATTCCTCGGGGTAGTACTGGTGAAGAAGATTGTTGAGCTTCATCGCCGACTTGAGATCGCGGCCGAACGGTTTCTCGAGGACCAGCCGGCCGCCTTTCCTTGCATCGATCGAGGCGATGCCTTCGATCACGTCGGGGAACATCACCGGCGGAATTGCCAGATAACAGACCGGCTTGGTCGATCCCTCCAGCTCTTCGTGAAGGCGGCGGTAGATGTTCTCATCGCGGTAGTCGCCGTCGACGTAGCGGAGCCCTTCGGCAAACTGCCTGAAGATCTCGTCGTCGACCTCGATACCGGCCTTCTCAAGGGATGCGCGGGCGTGAGCGCGCAATTGATCGAGGGTCCACGTCGTCGACGCAACGCCGACCACCTTCGCGGGCAGGCGGTTTCGCTTGGTAAGATTGTAGAGCGCCGAAAACAGGCGCTTGGCGGCGAGGTCGC
>CAYOBK010000298.1:0-6536 GCA_964402275.1 uncultured Bauldia sp. | reverse complement strand
GTCAAAGCGGGGGCCGGACCCTCCGGAGAGGACAATGCCCGGCTCGGAATCGGAATCCGTCATCGCGCCCAAACTGCCCCTCACGTCGGTCTTGTGTGTTGTTCCGCCGCTCTGACCGGCGAGTTCTTTGTTTCGGCCGGCTGGCCGAAGGGCGTTGGTAGCGAAATGGCGGTGGGGGTCAAGGATCACCGTTCCGATCATGCTCAACCCCCGCAATGGAAAGGTGCGCCCGCGGGCCGGCTAGCGGAATTCGCTGGTCCCGGCTCTAGTAGCGAAAGCGTTTCAGAATCGAGGAGATCCGATGCTTGAATTGGGCACGGTTCACCACTTCTTCGCTGGTGACCCAGTTCATTTGAACTGCACGTCTCGCACCCTCACACGGCTCGTGTCCATGCCACGATTTGTCGGATCGCCGGAAAAACAACGTCGTACCGCGAATCGGGTTGATCTCTGCCGCGTAGTTGTTGATGTCTTCGCCGTTTCTTAGGATACGTAGTCTTCCGCCGCGTTGGTCCCATTCATCGTTTAGATACAATAGGACCGTTATGACCTTTGTCTTGGAGTCAGTGTGGATCGCCCCGTCTTTCTTGCGGCAGAATCCTCGCACCGAGAAGGTGGTCGGGTAAGGAGACAGGTCCGTCTCAAACTTACGCTCGAGCGCGGCCTTGAAATCAGGACCGTCGAGCTCCGAAATCAGCTCCGCGAAGCGCCCGCCGATTCTGAGACTCGACAAAGCATGAGAGCCAGGGCCCCTGACACTGGGGAAATCGCCGGCGACCGTCTTGAAGACCTCGGGCCGAATAAGCTGCTCGACGACGAACCACTGATAGGGATCGTGCCTGAGCGGCGTGCGCTCCAGGGCGTCGTAATCAATGAACTGCATCGGCTGTGACCTATGGCGAATTGCGGGATGAACTCGCCCCTTTGTGCCATCCAGACGTCGCCTCGACAACTTCCGATCACTCCAGGGGGTGCCTCAATGAGGCACTACCCGCGCTCTTCTTCGTCGGCGTCGACCTGGTGGCGGGCACGAACCGATCTCACGAACAACCAGATCCCGACAACCACGGGAGGCACCGCGAATCCGGCGATTCGCGCCGGGTCGATGCCGATGCCGAAGGAATCGGCGCCGCTGGCGAGGTAGTAGACCAAACCGACGACGTAATAGCTGACGGCGGCGACCGAAAGACCCTCGACCCATTGCTGCAGGCGGAGCTGCAGCTTGGCGCGGCGATTCATCGACGCAAGCAGCTCCCGGTTCTGCTGTTCGAGATCGACCTCGATACGGGTCCTGAGGAGATTGGCGGCGCGCGCGAGACGATCGGACAGTTCCCGTTGCCGCTGTTCCACGCCCTGGCAGGTCCGCATCGCCGGCGCCATCCGGCGCTGGAGGAACGAACTCCAGCGCGTGTAACCCTCTTGCGGTCCTTCGCGAATGGCGGCCATGCGACTGGCGACGATCTCGGCGTAGGCTCTCGTGGCGCCAAACCGGTAGGCGCTGCGGGAAGCCGCCGCCTCAATGTCACTGGCGAGCCCTGTCAATTCCTCCAGAAGCGCCCTGTTCTCGGTCAGGTCCGAGCTCTGTCCGATCTTCGTCGTCGCCTGCTGAAGGCCAAACTCGGTCTGCGAGATCAAGGGCTGCAGCCGCCTGGCTTCAGGCAGGCCGAGCAACGCCATCGTCCGGTAGGTCTCGAGCTCCAGCAGGCGGATCACGATCGGCCCGACTTCGTGCCGGTAAAGCGCCCGATCGACCACCAGGATGCGGGTCATTCCGGACTTGTCGGCGCGAAAGTCGGTTGCGCCGATCGCCCTCCCCTCGCGCAGCGAGGAGACGGCGGTCGTACCCGGATCGAGACCACGCAGCAATTCGCCGATTTCGCGATGGTCTTCGACGAGGTCGAGCCTTGTGGCGACCATCAGCGGTCCCGGCTGAAGGAATTCGCCGCCGAGCAACTCGGCAAAGACGGGCGGGCGTTCCGCCGAGTCGGGAGCCATGTCCCAAGTGTAGGTGGTGAATTCGGAGTGGATCTCCCAACGCAGCCGCGCATCGCCGATCGAAACGATGTGGTGGTTCTGGGTTTCGCTCGGCGCGGCGACGCCGAGACCTCGGCAGCGCTCCTGGAGCAGCCGGCGGGCGCTGTCGGCGGCGTCCCGATCCGTCATGAAAGCGAAATGGTAGACACGGCGAGGCGTCGCGATGCCCTGGAACGGCCGCGCGTGGATTTCGCCGAGCGCGAAACTCCGGAGTGGATGCTCGCTGAAACCGGACGGTTCCATCACAGCCCGCCTGTGGCGCAAGGAATGGGCCTCGCCCGCCGATCGGCCGCGAGGCGCGGGCCTTAGGTAGCCCAGTTGACGCGCGCGTTCACCTCCGATGTCGGCTCGCGACAAATGGCCCGCGCCCCGAGGGCGCGCGGGCCTGAAGCCCGGGGATGGCCGGACTAGTCGCGGGGCTGGTCGACGTAGCGGAGATAGGGCTTAACCGCCCGCCAGCCGGCGGGGTACTTGGTCTTGGCCTCTTCGTCGCTCACCGAGGCGACGATGATCACCTCGTCGCCGGAATGCCAATTGGCGGGCGTCGCAACCTTGTGCCTGGCCGTCAGCTGCATCGAATCGACGACGCGGAGCAGCTCGTCGAAATTGCGGCCCGTCGTCATCGGATAGGCAAGGGCCAGCTTGATCTTCTTGTCGGGGCCGATGACGTAGACGGTGCGAACCGTCTGGTTGTCGGCCGCGGTACGGCCTTCGGACGTGGCGCCGGCGTCGGCCGGGAGCATGTCGTAAAGCTTGGCGACCTCGAGACGAGGATCGCCGATCATCGGGTAGTTCGGTGCGGTGCCGGTGGCTTCCTCGATGTCCTTCGACCATTTCCGGTGATTGTCCACCGGATCGACCGAGAGGCCGATGATTTTCACCCCGCGCTTTTTGAACTCGGGGTTGAGCCGCGCCATCGTGCCGAGCTCGGTGGTGCAGACCGGCGTGAAGTCCTTGGGATGCGAAAACAGGATGCCCCAGTCCTTGCCGAGCCAATCGTGGAACGAGTTCGGCGCCTCGGTCGTCTCGGCCTTGAAGTCTGGTGCGGTGTCGCCAATACGAAGCGTCATGGTTCAACTTCCTTCACTCGCGAGGGCGGTTCTAACCGTTGCTGGGAATATTGGCGGGGGAGCGCCGCGCGACAAGCACAAAGGTTTTCGCGCACCGGCCGCCGGCGGGAAAGAATGCTCAGAAACGCCGCCGGAACGACGCCTGATTTCACGGCGCGTCAGTAGGCGTAGCGGCGGAAGATCTCGGTGACGTCGCCGTGCCATTCCTCGCGATACTCCGCGAGCAGCCGATCGGCCGGGCTTTCTCCCCGCTCCACCGTCTCCTCCAGCGCCTTGATATAGATGCGTTCGTCGGCTCCGTTCGCGGAGTAGCGCGCCCGGCGGCGGAGGCCGTCGGAAGCGAGCGCGACCACCCGTCGCGCGATATCGAGCACGGTCTCGTTGCCGATCGTGGTTGCGAGTCCCGTCTTCGGCACGCGGTCGCGAAGGCTGACGACCGTCTCGGCGGTCCAGCCGCGGATCTGGTCGAAAGCGGCGTCGAGAATAGCGGGCTCGTAGAGAAGCCCGACCCAGAAGGCCGGAAGGGCGCAGACGCGGCGCCACGGCCCGGCGTCGGCGCCCCGCACCTCCATGAAATGCTTCAGCCTCACCTCGGGAAACAGCGTCGACAAATGATCGTGCCAATCGGCGACGGTTGCCCGCTCACCGGGAAGAGCGGCCAGCTTGCCGTCGATGAGGTCCCGGAAGGAAGCTCCCGCGACGTCATGATAGACATTGTTCCGCCGGACGAAATAAAGCGGAACGCCAAGCGCCCAATCGACATAATGCTCAAACCCGAATCCCTGCTCGAACACGAAGGGGAGTATGCCGGTGCGGGCGGGGTCGGTGTGGCGCCACATCTCGGCGCGGTAGGATTGATAGCCGTTCGGGCGGCCCTCGGTGAACGGCGAGTTGGCAAACATGGCCGTCGCGATCGGTTGGAGCGCCATCGCAACTTGCATCTTGCGGCGCATGTCGGCCTCGCCGCCGAAATCGAGATTGGCCTGTACCGTGCAGGTGCGGAACATCATGTCGAGGCCGTGCGTGCCGACCTTCGGCATGTATTGGCGCATGATCCGGTATCGCTGCTTCGGCATGATTGGCGTCTCGGCCAGCGTCCAAAGCGGCAAGAAGCCGACGCCGAGGAATGCGATGCCGAGCGGATCGGCGCATTCGCGAAGCTGGGCGAGATGCGCGTTGAGTTCGCGGCAGGTCTGGTGGATCGTCTCGAGCGGGGCACCGGAAAGCTCGAACTGGCCGCCGGGCTCGAGTGTGATCGCGCCGAGCCCCAGCGGATCGATCAAGGCGATGGGCTGGCCGACTTCCTCCACCGTCCGCCAACCGAGAAGGCCCGCCATGGCCTCCAGCAACTGCCGGATTCCCGCAGGCCCGTCATAGGCGACAGGACTTAAGTCACTGACATGAAAGCCGAACTTCTCGTGTTCGGTGCCGACACGCCATTGCTCTCGCGGCTTGCAGCCCGCCTCGAGGGCCGCCACCAGCTGATCGCGGGATTCGATTGGGGTGTTGTCAGGATTGCTCTCGGCCGCCATCGGGGCTCCGGAAAAGGGCCGGACCATAGCTGCGGCCCTGCCACGCTGCAATCAAGGCGGCGTGACGGCACGCGCTACCTGCCGGCCGTGCGCCAATCGCCGATCACCGCCTGCAAAAGGGCAAAAGCGGCGACCGCGGCGGTGTCAGCGCGGAGGATCCGCGGGCCGAGGCCGATCGGCGTCACGAAGGGAAGCGACCGGAGTCGTTCGCGCTCACTCGGGGCGAATCCCCCCTCAGGCCCGACGAGGATGGCCAACCGGGCCTCCTTGACGCGCTTGAGCGTCGCGACCGGGTCGATGTCGCCACCGGCTTCGTCGCAATAAACGATCCGCCGCCCGGCTTCGTTCTTCGGCCAGGCATCCAGCAGCGCCCCAAGCAGCCCCATCGAGTCGATCTCCGGCACAGCCAGCAGCCGGCATTGCTCGGCCGCTTCGATTGCATTCGCCTTCATCCGATCGGGATTGATCCGTTTCACCTGGCCGTGTTGGGTGAGCACCGGCGTGAGCCGACCCGCGCCCATCTCCACGGCCTTCTGCACCATGTAGTCCAGCCGGCCGTGCTTGAGGGGGGCGAACAGGTAGCGAAGATCCGGCCTCGGCGTTTGCTCGCGCTGCCGTTCGCCCAAGGTCAGGCCCCAGGACCGTCGGTCGATTCTTGTCAGCTCCGCCAGCCACTCGCCATGGATGCCGTCGAAGACGAGTACCTCGTCGCGGGACCGCATGCGAAGAACGTTGACGAGATAGTTCGCCCGGGCGCGGTCGAGCCTGACCAGCGCCCCGGCCGACAGGTCGGCGTCAACAAACAGCCTTTGGCGCGCGCGGTCCCTATTCATGCGGTCTTCCCTGTCCTGCTTGACGGAACCGGTCAAATGCCCACCAACTCCCGTCGCGGGAAGGGAGAATCCGGTGGCCACGTCCGCGGGCAACGTCACAGAATATACCGTTTCGTCGATCTCGGCGGCGCTCAAGCGGACCGTCGAGGATGCCTTCGGGCGCGTGCGCGTCCGCGGCGAGATCTCCGGCTATCGGGGGCTCCACAGCTCAGGTCACGCTTACTTCGCGCTGAAGGACGACAAGGCGCGCCTCGAAGCGGTGATCTGGCGCTCGACCATGGAGCGGATCCGCTTCCGGCCTGAGGAGGGGCTCGAGGTCATCGCCACCGGCAAGCTCTCGACGTTCCCCGGCAGCTCCAAATACCAACTGATGATCGACTCGCTGGAGCCCGCCGGCGTCGGCGCGCTGATGGCGCTCCTCGAGGAGCGGCGGCGGCGCCTCGCGGCCGAGGGGCTGTTCGACCAGGCGCGGAAACGGCCCCTCCCCTTCCTGCCGCGGACGATCGGCGTCATCACCTCGCCGACCGGCGCCGTGATCCGCGATATCGTCCACCGGCTCCGGGATCGCTGCCCGAGCCGCGTGCTGCTATGGCCGGTGAAGGTCCAGGGGGAAACCGCCGCGGCGGAGATCGCTGCGGCGATCCGCGGTTTCGACGCCCTTCCGCCGACCGGTCCGTTGCCCCGGCCGGATCTCCTGATCGTTGCCCGCGGCGGCGGAAGCCTCGAGGATCTGTGGCCGTTCAACGAAGAGATCGTGGTTCGCGCCGCGGCCGCGGTTTCGATTCCGCTGATCTCGGCGGTCGGGCACGAGACCGATATCACGCTGATCGACCATGTTGCCGATTTCCGTGCTCCGACACCGACCGGCGCCGCGGAGAAGGCCGTGCCGGTGCGCACCGAATTGATTACCAAGACCGACAGCCTCATCGGCCGATCGCGCGCCGCCGCTGCCCGGACGATCGAGAGCCGACGGCGGGAACTCACCGGATTCGCGCGTGCCCTCCCCTCGGCCACCGACGTCCTCGCCGATCCGAGCCGCAGCCTCGACGAGATCGCAGCGAGGCTCG
>CAYOBK010000297.1:0-12131 GCA_964402275.1 uncultured Bauldia sp. | reverse complement strand
AACGCCACGGAGCACCAATTGAAAGACTGATGGCGCAGCGCGTACCGTCATTGTCGCGGAAATGGGCGCCGATGCCGATCCCTTCATGCTGCATCTCCACGCGGCGCTGGCCGAGAAAGAACGCCGACTGATCTCCGAACGAACACGGAGTGCCCTCGCTGCTCGGAAAGCACAGGGTGGACAGTTGGGCAACCGCTCGAACATCCACCAGGCGGGAGCCGCCGGCCGACGAAGGGCAAAGGCTTCGGCAGCAGCATTCGCTGACAGGGTCATGCCGATAGTCAATGCCCTTCGAGCCACAGGCGTCACCAGCCTCGAAGGCATTGCCGATGTGCTGAACGCACGCGGGGTTCCGACGGCCCGAGGCGGACGTTGGCATGTTTCAACGGTCATGAACCTGCTGAAGCGATCGCCGCAAGGGCTTCGGCGGCAGCCTTCGCTGCCAACATCATGCCGATCGTCGATGCACTTCGAGCGTCAGGCGTCATCACCCTGGCTGGCATCGCTGACGCCCTGAACGCCCGCGGCGTCCCGACTGCTCGTGGCGGGCGCTGGCATGTCTCGACGGTCATGTACCTGTTGCGGCGATCAAGACTTTCGTCTTAGCAGCATCACCCCATCCCACAGGCGCCTTGATCGACTCTCTCCGTCGCAACCAGTCCCGCCCTTGCATGGCTCGTCTGACGGGCACAAGGTTCAGCCGTGAACAAGAAGCGCCTTCAGGCCCTTTTGGATAGGGAGATTTCGATTTGGTCAGCCAAATCGTTCGATCAGTTGGCGACGGAGGTCAGAGACATCGTTAGCTACGAGAGCGGCGAAGGCGCCGATTTCCATCAGTTCGAGGTACAGCTGCTCGAGCACACCGAGTCATACGTTCATGTTTGTGTGTCAGTCGATGACGGACACCTGCTCCGCTCAGTTTTGCCAATCACGCGAAGCTTCATCGTCCACCGCGATGGTCGTCGTGAAATTTGAAGGGCTTCTGGCTCCCTATCGCAGCGAACGAGGTACCTTTCCTAACGGGCAATCGGCAGAGCACGGTAGCGTGCCGACAGCTCGAGGCCCCCGGTGGTATGTTTCGACGGTGATGGACCTGGTCCGCAGGTCGGCTTCAGCGATCTGATTCACCGATTCTCACAAAGGTGGGATTTGACTCTGCAAGCTGACGGGCTGAGCTTGATCAGACTCCTGATCCTCGAGGCTGAGGCGCGACCCTGGAACTCCATCGCGTCTGGGCCCGGGATCAAAGAAAGGCCGCCAGCCCACCCCAGCGGCCTTTCCCAATTTGACGAGGCAAGCTCGCAACCCGATGTCACCGTTTTCTAATCGGGAAGAAGCATTTCGGCGCTACCGGACAACCAACACCGATATCGGCGAGTGATGAACAATTCGACCCGCATCAGTTCCAAGGAGGAACTTTGCCATCGACGGACGGTGAGGACCGATCACTATTAGATCGGCTTTGAACTCCTCAGCGGCAGCCACAACCTCGGCGTAGGCACGGCCAAGTGGGCTGGCCACCGACATCCGGACGGCCGGAAGATCTGTTTCGTCAGCCAGTTCTTGCAGCCTTCGTACGGCATCCTTCTCTTCCCTTTCCACCATCTCCTTGGGGACGTAGGCCATCGCCTCCTCCAATATATTCCGAACGTGGACCAACCGAATCTGGGCACCGCTGAGGAGAGCCAGCTTGGTCGCCGCGGCCAAGGTTGCTCGACCAGTCTCGGTGTCCGTCAAATCAACTGCAACAAGGATGCGCTCGAACATTGCTGTTGGCCTCGGGGCGAATTTTGGACAATCTGACGACAGCCAGTTAGCCCGCGCCTGTGTCAAGAGTCGAACTGGACCGTCGCTTTAGCCCTGTGTACACGGCCCGAGCAAATCTGCGACGGGCCAATGGTCGAGTATCGGCGGCGGCCGCGAGCTTGTTCAATGCAGCGGGGAAACGCAACAACAACACAGATCACAAGCTGTCGGCCAGGAGGCCCATCGTATATAATGGCACTTTATGAGCACCCGTCTGACGCAGGCATGCGCGATCTTCGGCGCCCTGTTCGTCGATCCGTCGGCCGGAATGGCAGACGAGGCGGTGGGTTGTGCCCAAGCCGGACTTCGTTCCCACGGGTACTACGCCGGGCCGGTTGATGGAATGGTCAGCTTCGAGATGATCGAAGCTGCGGAGATGTTTGCCGAGGCGACAACTTTTCCGATGCCGTCGCTGACGCCCGCGTCCGCGCCTGAATGGTGTCACATGCTTCGCGCCTGGGACGACCTGACCGTCGCCGACCGTGAGCCGCGGGAGCTTAACAATAATACCAATCCAGGCGCTCTCCCCCTGGGAATATGGTTCGACACACCGGTCCCGATGACTGTGCGACAGCTGATCCTTGATGACCTGATTTGGCTCGCCGCCCTCGGTGAACTGGAGGCTTCGGCGGAAGTAGCGTCCTTCCTTGGCCTCGGCCCCAGCGCCACTGGCTCTGAGCTGGTCGCCTGGCTGCTGCTCCACGTACGCGGCGTTTCGGTTACCCTGCCCTGTCTCAGGTCACCCACTGTCTTGGTCAACGACGCTCTGGACGGCAGTGCCGATTCCATCCATGCCGGGATCGATGTTTTTCGACGCTGCGATGGAGCGCTGCGGGGATACTGGGGGTTTGTCGAGGAGAATGCTTACAGTCCGCGTTTGGCTGCGCGTTACTACGATGACCACGTCCTCTTTACGCGCGGGGAGGCCTTTCCCGTCATCCATCTCGGGGATCTCTTCATTCAAAGCCGAAGCTCGCGGGCCTTCATTAATCGGGTTAGCCGGCTGACGACACTGTTCCACGAGGCCCACCACATTGCCGGTGCGCCAGATCATGTCACCTGCTCGCATCTCAACCTTCTCAGCAGGACCGACGCTTTTGGCCGTCCCGGCACAATGCTCAATGGCATCGGACGCAACTGCGATGTCGGAATCCGGTCTGCCTATTATCTTGACGGCCTGATGGCCGAGCTGCTGCTCGCCAACTGCGCCGAATGCGGGCCGGCGGAAGCCGACGATATTCGACGTCTTGCCATCAGAGCCTTCATGCGGGTGCAGATTCGCTTGAGTTCGGCCCAGTTGGTCGATGGCAGCGACCTGTTCGATCGCGTTAACGCGTCCGAGGTTCGGATACAATACATCCCCCCGGATCGATTCTTCGAGCTTCAGGCCGACGAATTCGCCGATGCGAGCGAGGAGATGCCTCCATGGTTCGTCGAACTCCGGGCGATCGCCGCGCAATTGGCGGACGATGTGGATCATCTTGACGAACCCGGGGTGGTGACGCCCGCGGCCATGAACCCGGACCTTGCCATGGCTTGGCTCCACCGGGCACACCGGAGCGGAGATCAGGACTACAATGTCCCGCTCGTCGCTGCGCCGCCATGCGAGCAAACTCAGATCGGTTGCCGCGAGGATTGGTGGGATCGGATCGAGATCATTGAGAATGGCGTCGCCACCACGGTAGCCCTCGGGCCAGGTGCCGAGGTGAGACTGGCGCGGTTCGAGATCGCCGATGAAGGCGCGGCTACGCTCCGCGTTTCGCTAGTCGGGGATGGTCGCGGCGCGTCACTGAATATATGCCACCTGGAATCCGAGCGCTGCGTAGAGCGTTTTGGCGATACGGACCGGGCGGTTATCCGGTGGCCCGACACAGCCTCCGGCACGTACGTCGTCTGGATCGACGGTTTTGGCACCGACGCCGCCGCGCCAGGAGCACAGCCCCTGACGCTAATGGCAAGATGGTGACCGGGCCCGTTCATACCTTCAGACGGGCCGGCGGGGCACGCGGCAGCCGCGCACGGCAGCCCGTTGTTACGGACCGCCCGGTCCAAGCGTCCGCAACATTCCGCAAGGTGCCGGGTAGCGGCCGATCCAGCAGCGTCAGTGCAAATCCGCCCGGGCTACCGCGGTTGGCGGGGCGAACGTAGAGTGTCGCAACCGCCGCGGTTGCCGATCACCTCCAACTCGTGATCCGCGACAAGAAATTCGCACAAGCCCAGCAAGACCAGCGGGTGATCGTCCGAAATGATTATCGGCGTCCGGACCGGTCGCGGCTTCATCTTCAACTTTATGATCGCCCGGGTAGTCCCTGCTGGTGGATAGGAACCTCGATCTTCACCTGAAACCCGTCCGGGGAGCTGGTCGACTGCACATTGCCGCCAAGGCCGACGATCCGGCGCCTTATCGACGATGAACTTGCCCGCGTTCCGACCTTGGCGCGGCCGGCTTCTCTCACCTGCTCCCTGCCGAACCTGACACCGTCATCGTTGATGGTGATGCTCAGCATCCGTTCTCCCACAACGAACATAATTTCGACATACATGGCGTTGCCGTGCTTGGCGGCGTTGGCGACGGCTTCCGTTACGACGAGGGCGATGTCGGCCCCGAGCTCCGACGGGATCTCGGCGTCGTGAGGGTCGACATGAAGCGAAGTGACGCATCCCCACTGAGTTCCGAGGCTGTTGACCAGGTCGCCGATCTCCCTCGAGACGGCAAGCATTGCCGGCGGCGGCAGACTTGGTTCGCCTGGCGTTTCGCGAATCCGAGCAATCAGCTCACGTAGCCGCACCTGTTGGGCGTCAACGACCTTGCTGATGTCATCGATCTTCGCCTGAGCCTTGTCGGGGACCATGCTTTCCAGCGCCTTGAGCTTGAGCCCCATTGCCGCCAGTGATTGGAGCAAGTCGTCGTGGATGTCCGCGGCCATCCTCTCGCGTTCCCTTAACGCGACCGCCGTGACGAGCTGTTGGTGCAGGATGTGCCGTTCGATCTCCCCGGCGATCTGACGGGCCGCTATTTCGGCGACCATACGTCCCTCGGCAGATGGACGAAAGTCCATGAACCTCAGCGACCCGTGAAAGCCGCCCCCTGAGATGCCGATGACCTGGCGGCCGATGCTCGTTGCAGCCCCTTCTTCGGCCGCGGCCGGGCTGTCGCCCGGATCCGGCGCAAATTGCATCGCAGGTCCTCCGACAAGCACGCCGGCGGGAATCGTTTCGAACCTGACCGAACCCCGAACATACCTGGCCTTATGTGCAACCGGCTCGTCAGTCGGCTGCCACATCACCAGCAACCCGTTCGCGCCGATAGCGCCGGCGGCGTGTGCGATCGCCCGGCCAATGTCCTGATATTCGCCGCCGTCTTCCCGATTTGGCCGCGGCAAGTCGGCCAGCCTTCTGAGACGGAGGTTCGCGTTTTCGAGAATGGCGCTCAGGTACGTCAGGAACGATCCCGCAATGAGGAGATCGAGGCACCGTATCACAACCCCGTTGAGGTCATGGATTGGCCCGGCAGCGGCCGCGCTAAGCACGATGTACATCACACTTGTGATAATTGTGGTCACGCTTGCGCCACGCCAACTCCATTGGAGCGCAGCAGAAAAGATCGCGAATGTGAGAAAGACGAAGAACGGACTGGTCGGTCCGTCGGTGAGGTGAATGAGCGCAGCAAACACCGAGACGTCGACCGCGTGTGCGGCCATCGCCGCCCTGCTTCCGACTTTGATCAAGAAAGCGCTCGCACCCAAGACGCCGGCGTAGACGATGTATGCCGTTAGAATGACGTAGGTGATGCTCGTGTGCTCAGCGGGTTGGATCGGCTCGATATAGATCGCCAACAGGCTGAAGGTCGCCAGCACCAACCGTCCGACAGCAACGAGCCTCGCTGGTGTCACTTCCAGCAGCAAATTGGGTAGCCACAGCATGCCGGTCCCCTCGCATCTCCTCTCGCACGCCCTCCCCGAGTGGCGTGGCCGAGGGCATTTGCGTCTTATCGCATCGAGGGGCGGACCGGCACCTGGTCGCAGGATTTCCCGATCGCAGTGTCACATCCACTGAGGTTGACCTGCCGAAGGTGACTTTCGCGCGGAACAAGCGCTTGTCGACGCTCGCTCTACAACAGGTGCCAGACATCCCATCGAGGTCGGCGATGTCACCCCACGCGTAACTTTATAGAAATGTTCACTTCTGCCGGATGCCCCTGAACGCGTGCGAAGGTGCAATGGTCGCTGGCACAGAACCGCGTGGCGCCTGCAGCTGCAGTCGCGAGACTGACAATCCATGGGTTCGGCCAATCGTGCATCTACCGCTGCAAGATTCAATCGCAAGTGCCAACGAAAACACGAGTCGCCGTCGCGAGTGCGAGCGTGCTTCCCGCCGCTTGCGGACCGGAGGCCGCAATCTCGCGCGGCACACCCGAAAGGCGGGCCCCGCCGCAAGGAGGAATGCGGCCGGGGCCCGTTTCGGCTAAACCCTGGAGGAGCATGGGCGGGCACCTTCCCACCTACCAACTGGGGGCTTAGCCTTGGCCGAGACAGCAGCATGTCCGGCCGTCGAACAGGCTGCTGGCTGTCGAGAGTCCCTGCTCGCCGCGGCAGCGGTGACAACACATTTCGGTGCTCCGCGGCCGGCTCTGTCTCCTTCCTTTTCGCGCCCAGCGATCCTCGGCAACCAGATCCTGCGAGAAGCAACGCCAGCGAGTCAGGGGGAGCGACCGGGGCTCCGGAGTCCCCACTAACAACGCCGCCTCAGTTCCCGGCCACCGCGGTCGGCAGAGCGAACACGAAGAGTGTCGCACCGCCGCGGTTAAACCGGCCTTCATGTGCCGCTTCCGGCGTCCCGGCGTCGATGGTCGGGTTGGACCCTGACGAGCCAATCACGGCAACGTACTGCATGCCGTCCAGCATGTAGGTGACCGCCGAGCCGGAGAAGCCGGTGCCGGTGTGGAAGGTCCACAGGATGTCACCGGTTGCGGCGTCGATGGCATGGAAGGCACCGGTCGCCCGGAAGCCCTGGAAGATCAGCCCAGTCGCCGTCCCCATGACCGAGATGTTCTGGTCCGAGTTGGTGACATGGTCGATAGTCCACACCGTCTGGCCGGCGACCGGATCGTTCGCCTGCAGCTGGTTGCGGATGTCCGTCGACGGAGCGTTCCAGATCTGCTCCCAGGTGTAGGCGGTCTGATTGGCCGGGAAGCCTTCACCGAACCAGCGATTGCCGCGGGTCGGTGCGCCGGCCTGCCGCTGCAGCGTGTAGCCCTCGCCCGCCACATACTCGCCCTCGAACACCACCATCGTGCGGCAGGAGGTGTTGATGTAGCTGTAGAGCATGCCGAGTTCCGGGTTCCACGTGTCGAGCTGCCAGTTCCGGGCCGACGTGCCCGGGCAGTATTCGATCTCCGTCCCGGTGTAGTCGTCGCGCGCCTCCATTCCGCCGATTTGGAAGTCGGTGTAGCGCTGGCGGTCTTCGACGTTGGTAAAGGGCCAGTTCTCGTAGGTGTAGATCGGGAGTCCCGTCTCCATGTTCCAGCCGAGCTGAGCGTCGGTCGGAACGATCATGAACGGCTCCCTCAGCATCTCGCCGGTGGCGCGGTCCCACACCATGAACCAGCCGGTACGCGAGGCATTGACGATGGCGTCGGTGCCGTTGAAGTCGATCAGCGGATGCGGGGTCGTCATGTCGAGATCCCACGGATCGGCCGGGACCTGGTTGAACGCCCAGATCAGTTCGCCGGTGGTGGCATCGCGGGCCATGGTCGAGGCGCAGAAATTATTGAAGTAATCCGCGAGCTCGCCATTCTCGGTGAGAGTCACCACGCCCCATTCGCGGCGGTAGTCCGGGTTCCACGGACCGCAATTGCCGGTGCCGTAGTAGAACATGTTCCGGGCGATATCGACCGGCATGTAGCTCCACGAGGTGCCGCCGCCGCGCCGCCAGGAGTCGCCCCACCAGGTATCGAGCGCGGGGTTGTCCATCTGCATATAGGCGTAGACCGGGTCGAACCTCGGGCCGACGCCGACCTCGTTGTTCGGGCCCATATTGTACATCACCCATTGGGTCTGGCCGTCATTGATGTCGAACGCCGAGACCTTGCCGCGGACGCCGGATTCGCCGCCCTCATTGCCGATGATGTAGAGGTCGCCGACTACCACGCCATTGCCCGGCGCGTGCTCGCGGATGGTCACGTCCGCGCCGACCGACCGCCACAGCGGCTCGCCGGTCTCCGCGTCGAGCGCGAACACCTGACCGTCGAGGGTGTGGAAGAAGATCTTGCCCTCGGCGTAGTGGATCGCGCGGGTCTGGTCGCCGCAGCAGGCGGTGAGCGCGCCTTCGCGGTCGACGTCCGGACGGAACTCCCACAGCACGTAGCCGTCGCGGTTGAGGTCGAGGGCGATGACGAACGCACCCTGGTTGACGCCGTCCGGCTCGTTGATCGGAGCGACGATGTACATCGTGTCGCCGACGACGACCGGCGGCGCCTGGAATTCCTCGAGAACGCCGAGCGCCAGGGTCCACTGGACGGTCAGCTGGCTGACATTGGCCGGCGTGATCTGATCCAGATTGCTGAGATTCCACAGTTCGTAGTTGATGCCCGGCGTGACGATATTGCCGGCCGCCATGTTCGCGAGAACGTCTTCATTGGCGAAGGCCGTCCCGGCCAAGCCGCATCCGGCCGCCATCGCGATGGCCGACGCGGATAGTCTCAATGCCCTGCTAGTCATACCTTTCCTCCCTTTGTCCCGATCGGGACGTTGTCAATAATGTTCAAAGTATCGTTGTGAAGTGGCAACCTTGCTTCTTTACTTGCTGATCCTCCTCCCGGGAATCCGATACCTGTCGGCGGCAACACCCGCGCAGGACGGCCCATCGCTCTCGGCCGGGGCGACCGGCCTTGCGCGATCGTCGTCCGCGCCGCCTCGTGCTTCAAACCGTTATGATGGCTTGCTCGGAGCCGTCTCTCCCTCCGCCGGGACGTGGACGTCCCCTTCTTCTTGCCGGCCACGGCGCGACTGGACCGGTCGGCGCCGATAAGCTCAAGCTACCGGATTGGCTTCGGCGAACAACACCTTACCACAAAACAAGGGTTTGGAAGCTCGATTCTTCGCTGTCAAGTCGATAAGGGATCGTCCGGGTAGTCACGGGAGGGGTGAGAGTTCACCCCCGCGGGCATACTGTCTTCAAGTGCAACAGGCGCCGGACGGCAAGTAGAAAATGCCGCTTCGAATCCGGCCCTGTCCGGACGGCTTCCGACCCGCCGTTTGTGGCCGCCCGGGCGCGCAACCGAGCGGAACGGCTTCGCTGACGTCGGCTGCCTTGAATGGAAGCACCGCTCATGCGACCATTGTTGAGGCTGCCGGATAGACGGGATTGCGCCTGAAGCGTGAACCGTCGGGAGCAGTCCGCCCGGAGCACACCGGGCCAGGGAGCAATCGACAAAAGGGCCCTCGCGTCCGCCGGCCGACCGTCGAGCGGCGCACGGACAGTCCGGCAGCCGGCAACTCGGCCCGCGCGGGTCGGCGAGAAGCCGCACTGATGGAGCTTCAAGATCGGTCGATGCGCGGCCTTATTCCCAAGTCATCGGGCGGACGGCGCCGGAGCGGAGCAGCCGGAAGCGGAGTAGCCGAAGGCGAGACGAGGCTCCCCCTGCGGTGGCATCGCCGCGCGCTTCGCGCGGCCGCCGCTATGTCATTAGCCGCCGCGGTATCGCTCGCCGCCACGTCCGCCACCGCACAGGATCCGGACGCGCCGATCAACGAGCCGACGGTCTGGGACCTGACGATCGGCGCCCAGGCGTCGGAACTTCCGACGGACCAGTTCATCAACTATGCCTGCGGCACCAATGGCGGACCGCCGTCGCTGCGCCTGACCGGCTGGAGCGGCTACCCGTCCTGCCGACCCGATGCCGCCACAGGCTTCTACGAGGTCTACTTCGAGTATGACAACGAGCTCGAACTGATTTTCAAGGCCCGAAGCCTGCTCACCCAGGCTGCCGTTTACGAGTACACCTCGCTCTATTCCCGTCCCGTCATTGCCTCGGCGCTGTTCGACGACGACGGATTTCTCGTCATGCTACGCGTGGTGACCGATCCCCGCGTCGACACGATTATCCGTGAGCAGGCGGTTACCCTTGGAGGGTTCCTGCGGGCGAGGTTCCCGGGCCCCTGGACGTGCCAGGACCTGCCGATGGTCGCGGGCGAGCAGCCTTACAACGACCGGTACGAAAAGCAGCGGTGCGAGGCGACCGACCCCGAAGGCAACGCGCTCGTTATGGAGACGCACCATTACCGGCGGCCGGGACAACAGGGCATCGACGTTCGGGGCCTTCCGACCGACGGCCAGTTCTGGAGCGAGACGCGGCTTGAGATCGCGCTGGTCGGCGACGTCCCCGATCGTGCGGCGCGGCTTGCCGTGATCGCCGAACGGGGCGATTCCGGCCCGACGGACCGCGACCTGTTGATCGCCCGGGCGATGCAATGCCCAGGATGCGATCTGCGCGGCGTCAACCTGAAGCGCGCCGACCTGACCGGCGCGAACCTCGCCGGGGCCGATCTTACCGGGGCCAACTTTCACGAGGCGATTCTGCGCCAGGCCGATCTCACCGGAGCGATTCTCGACAACGCCAACCTCAACGCCGCCGACGTCCGGCTCGCGACGCTTATCGGCGCCAGCATCCAGCGCTCGCTGATGTATCAGACGATCTTCGACGGCTCCAATCTGGCGGAAGCGAACCTTTCGGAGTCGCTCGCAAGGTATGCCAGCCTTTCGCGAACCAACCTCGCCGGCGCTCAGATGCTCGCCGTGGATCTCCGCAATGCCCGCATCACCGACGCCGACTTGAGCGGCGCCAATCTTCAATTCTCCTGGGCCCATGACGCGCAGCTGATTCGGAGCGATCTGTCCGGAGCGATCCTGTCCGACACGGTCATGTGGCGGGCGAACCTGTCGCAGACCATCCTCGCCGGCGCGGAACTCCTCAGCGCGGACCTGCTCGAGGCGAACCTGCGCGGCGCGGATCTGCGCAATGCCGACTTCTCCTACGCCCGCCTGACTTTTGCACAAATGGCCGACGTCATAACCGAGGGTGCAGTCTGGGACAACGCTGCCCTGCCCGCCGGTTTTGCGCCGCGAAACTGACTCCAAAGGGCGCCGTCGAACCCGGACCTTTCGCTGTCAGCAGTCAGCGTCCTGTCAGCGGCCTGTCACGGTTGGTTCGCGCAGTCGGTCCGGCGCTATGGCGACTCGTCCCGGTAGAAGAGATCCTCTTCGACCACCGCCGGAAACCCGATCCGAACGACCGGATCCATCGACCAATCGACCGAGCGGGCATAACGGAGCACCAGTTCCTCCGGCGCGTTGCCGAAATCGATTGTCACGAACGACCCGCCCGCCAACGCGCCATATGCAATCCCGACCAGGATGTCGTCGGGAAAGATCAGCGACGTGTTCATGGGCGCCGGTCCCACATGAACGTCCACGCCGTCGATTGTCCCACGATAGCTCGGAGCGGCCTGCCCCTCCCTCCGCAGGACGATGGCGCCCTCCGGTGGTGATCCCGACAGCCAGTCGGCGATCCAGGCCGGCGACCGCGTTGACGAGACCAGCAGCACCGGCTGCCTGCCGGCCGCAATCACGGGCGCCGCCGCGGCCGACATCGCGGCGTAATAGGTGATTGGGTCCGTCGACGCGACCGTCGGCCCCGGGAGCCCGTTGAACTCGTCCCAGATCGCGGCGGCGGTCGTGCGCTCCATGAGGCCGAATATCTCTTCCCGCCACTCCCAGAGCGCAGCTGCGGCGACCGCCCAGTCGAAAACCTCCTCGGGGTCCAGATCATCAAGAACGGCGCCGTGGGGAAGCAGGCCGAGCCGAATCTCGGCCGCCGCTTCGATCGGCGTGTCGCGATCGGCCCGCGACACGGCGAACCCCCGGAACAATGTCGCCGCCTCGCCGGGGACGGTCAGGCGTTCCTCCGCCGCCGCCGCCAGCATTTCGGCGGCTCGGACGGCGTACGCGCGCTCGATCGCGGCGATGTCCTCGCGGAACTCCCAGGGGTTGGCGAACCGGCCCTGCCAAATCCCGACATTGGCGGCGCGCGCCGCTTCCTCCGCAGCGGTGTAGCGTTCGGCATCGAGGCCATGCGCCAGGGCCCAGCCCTGCCGGACCATGATTTCGGCGAGGTCATCCCCGCCGCTGATGCACGTGGCGATGATGATTTCACCGCCGTCACTGGCCGGCATGCACGTCACTTCGAATCCGTCGATGAGGGTTTGGAAAGCGCGGACGGCCGATGCACCGCATGCCCAGGGACGACCGTCGACAAAACAGGATTG